>JAHDIA010000264.1 GCA_020631035.1 Chitinophagales bacterium
ATATTGAGTGAACCTTCTTCTAAGAGTTCTTGAGCTTTTTGCATTCTTCTTTTTCTAATCATTACATTGGCAGTTTCGCCTTTAATGGCTTTTAGCTTTCGATACAACTGGCTTTTAGAACAATTCAATTGTTTTGCCAAGTGGGCAACAGTAAAATTGGAATCGCCTAAGTTTGCTTGAATTTGTTCTTCTACTCTTTCTAAAAATTCTCTATCCAAATTGGAAAGTCTAGGAACTTTAATCTCCTCTAATCCTTTCTGTTCAATTTCATTTTGATGGATATTTACATCATTATTGGCAAGACCATTGGAACGTTGGAGAGTGATGTTCCTAAAATGAATGATGTTTTGTACCCTTAGTTTAAGCAACTCTGGATTAAAAGGCTTGGTCATATAATAATCCGCTCCTTGACTGTATCCTTCTATTTGGCTATTGTCAGAGGATTTTACTGTAAGCATGATGATGGCTATATGAGAAGTCAACGAATTTGCTTTTAACTCCTTACACAACTCATAACCATTTTTGATGGGCATCATCACGTCTGTAATGATGACATCGGGTATGTATTGAATCGCCAAGTCCACACCAATCTGTCCATTTTCTGCCAAAAGAATGTTATAGGAGTCCTCTAGGTATTCTTGAACATATGTTCTGATGTCGGGATTGTCCT
The DNA here is from genome assembly GCA_020631035.1 of Chitinophagales bacterium. Classification (GTDB taxonomy): domain Bacteria; phylum Bacteroidota; class Bacteroidia; order Chitinophagales; family UBA2359; genus JAHDGP01. Next base: position 671 of record JAHDIA010000264.1, read on the forward strand.
CAACAATCAATACCAAAGGCATATTGGGGTTATAGTTTGGATTGGTTAAATGGGCACTTGATATTGATATTTCAGGCAGTTCTTCTTCAATAGGTTCTGGAATATTATTGAATGTTTTTACAGTTTCTGTTTCTTCAGATACAATCGTAGTAGCTTCAGAAAAATGTTGGCTACCCTTTTTAAAGGAGATGGTAAAGCAGGTACCCTCATTCAATTTGCTTTCTACATTGATGTTGCCATTGTGTAATTCGGTCAATTGTTTGGTAATGGACAAACCAATTCCCGTTCCACTTATTTTATTCTCATCTTTTTCTCTATAGAATCTATCAAAGATAAATTCTAAGTGATCGGGATGTATGCCTAGACCATTGTCAATAATGGATAAATCAATTTTGCTGGGAGTCTCTACCAACTTGATTTCTATTTCGCCATTGTCAGGAGTATATTTGATGGCATTGGACAACAAATTGGTGAGGATTTGTTCCATACGATCATCATCATAATAAAGATAGTGCTGTTTGTTGCTAAGATTGTGTTTGATGCTTTGGTGTTTTTCATTGGCAAGCGCGCGCATATTGTTGATGACATTTCTTACACTTTGAGTAAAATCATTTTTATGTACTTTTAACTTGATTTGTCCCGAATCTAATTTGGCAAGTTCTAAAATCTGACCAATGTATTTTTTAAGGCGTTGTGCATTTCGTAAAACAGTTTGAGATTTTTTTTGATCCAAATTTTTCTTGCTTTCTAAAGCTCCTTTGATTGGAGAAATAATCATTGTTAGGGGAGTCATAAACTCATGGGAAATATTGGCGAAAAACTGTGATTTGATTTGGTCAATCTCTTTGAGTTTTTCCAATTCTAAATGTTCTAAGCTGAGTTCTGATTGCAATTTTTGATGGGAAAGAATGGCTTTCATTATCAAAAATACAATGCCTATGAGTGTGAGGGTATACAATATCCAAGCTAGGGTTGAATTGTACCAAGCTTTATTGATCTTAAAATCAAAACTGGCTGCTTGTTCATTCCATATGGCGTAATTATTAGACGCAATTACTTCAAATGTATATTGACCAGCTTGTAGATTTCTATAGGCAATTTTTCTTTGAGTACCTATGTTTTTCCAATCCTTATCCAATCCTTTGAGTCTTATTTTGAATTGATTTTCTTTGGATCGTGTAAAGTTTAAGGAAGTAAACTCAAAGGCAAGATCATTCTCTTGGTAAGAGAAATTGTTGTTTTCTTTTTGGGAGTAGAAAATGGATTCATTGTTTACACTAATATCTGTGAATAAAACATTGGGAATTAAGGTATTGGTTTCAATAGATTTTGGAGAAATAATATTGACACCTGAATTGCAACCAAATAGGAGTTTGCCATCTTGAGTTTTTACTTTGGTTTCTCTCAAAAATTCGTTAGAAGACAAACCATCAGATCGGCTAAAGGAAGTTACCTTTTGATTGTCAATGTTCAAGGAGAAAAGTCCCTTATTGGTACTACACCAAATATTGCCTACCTCATCTTGGAGTAAAGAGGTGGTCATATTGCTGGGCAAACCATCTTTGGTGGTAAATCGCTTCCAGTCTGAACGGTTTTGGGAAATATAAATCAAGCCTTCGTGACTGGCAGCCCATAAGTTGCAATTTTGATCTACTAACAAATCATTGATGGCATTGTTGAATTGAGAGACAGAGCTTTCTTTTTGGTATACTTTAGAAGAAACAACATTGAATTCCTCATCAAGGATTAATTCTTGAATACCTTTATCATCATAACCGACAAACAATTCATTGTTGCATCCAATAACTACACAATTTACGGTTGTACCAACCAATTCTTTTTGAATGAGTTTGAGGATGTTGCCCTCATTGTCCAAAATAGAGACACCACAATCAAAGCAAGCAGCATAAATATAGCCCTTATCGTCTTTTGCGATGGAATGAATAAAGTTATCACATAAGGCACTATTGTCTTTATTGATGCTTTGGATTTGTCCTTTAGATATGTCTAGAATTTTAAGACCAGCATCCCAGGTGCCAATAAGCAATTTGTTGTCATCTAAAGAAGAGAATGCGGTGACCACTTTGTCCTCGTTCTCATTCCAAATATCAATGGATTGATACTCATTCGTTTTGGTGTCCCAATTATACAAGCCATCTCCATCGGTACCAATCCATATTTTGTCGTAAAATTCTCCCAAGGAACTAATCATTGTAATTTCTATCTTTTTACCTTGGTCGGTGGTGAATTTTTGAATATTGCTAAATTTTTGTTCATTAGGATCAATTTTGGCAATTCCTCTAAAATAGAATCCTAACCAAATAATGCCTTGACGATCCTCAAACAAGGTCCATATGGAATTACTAGGCAAAGAACCATTTGTAAAATTCGTCTTGTAAGTACTCCATTCCCCCGAACTCGATCTTATTTTGAATCCATTGTTTTCAGTACCTAGATAGAGGTCTCCTGTACGATGGCTATAAAATAGTGACAACAATATATCATCGGCTTGTGCTTCAGATTTAGTTGGGGTTAAAACAGTCGCATTGACAATGTCATATGTAAACAAACCTTGTTCTGTACCCAAGTATAACAGTTTATCTTTTTCGTTTAAAGACATTGATCTAATGCGATGTTCCTTGGCATAAGTACGAACAATCCCTGTTTCTAGGTCAACCACTTTTAAGCCCCTAGACCAACTACCCAGATATACTTTGTTTTCAAAGACCTCTATATCTCTAAGTGGTGTGTCTCTTAATTGTGCGATATTAAATGATTGAATTTGGTCAACGACTTTGGATGATTTTAAATCAAGTAAGTTCAGCCCTCCTTTGTCAGTGGTAATCCAAAGATGTCCTTTGTAGATTTTTAGGTCTATTATTTGACGATCGGATAGTGTTTGATTGATGGAAGTACATTGTTGTACTTGATCTGTTTCCAAATCCAATTTGCAAATTCCATAGCTGTAAACACCTATCCAAAGGCAATTTCTATCTTTGTCGTAAACAACATCATTGATGTGGTTGCCAATAATAGAATTGGTGTCTTCAACTTCGTGTAAATAGTTTTTGTAATTTAATCCGTCGAACCTATTCAATCCATAGTAGGTGCCCACCCATAAAAAACCTATAGAGTCTTGTGTGATGCTTGTAACAGTGTTTTGAGACAGGCCCTCGCTCATATCATAAAAACTGACCCTTTGTTGACCTATACACTGTATATATAAACAGAGTAAACAAATTGTTGTAAGTATAAAATAGATGAGTCGAGTAAGCATTTTTCTAATTTATCAATGGTTTGTGGGACTTTTTCGTAGGTAAAAATAGAACAATTTATAGCAAGAGACAAAAGAGCCCTTTTTATTTTTTTGTAACTTTTTACTGCATCCTATCGTATAATATGAGTAAGTCGTTATTGTTATTTTAGTTCATTTTGGTGTTTTTTTTTCAAATTGGGACAGGCATATCGCTACGCTCCCAAATCCTATTTTGTTTCAATATATCTCACCTTTTTTTATTTCTTATTTTAAGCTTCACAATTTCACTTTTCTATACTTATAAAAAAATCATGTTATGATGGTTATGGTGATTTTTTGGCAAGTGTTGGCATTGGCTTTGCCTATTATCTTATCGTAAGCGCATTACAAATATCCTCTCTTATCCACAACCACAATCATCCTTTGCCACAATCACACTTGACGACATATATTGCGACATGTATTTTGCTTGAGTAGTTGCTTTCGAGTCAATAACAACATTTTAATAACGACTCAAAAACTACCAAAAATGAACAAATTAATTACAAAATCAACTTTTACTTTATTAACCACTTGTATCCTACTCTTAATTTTTAATACTTACTTGCAAGCTCAATCAACTTGTACAATTACTTGTCCTGAGTCTCTTTTTATTCCTTGTGACAACAGTGGAGCAATCATTGCCCCAAGCATACCTAAACCGATAGCGACTTGTCCAGATTGTTCTAGTACACCAACAGCTACTCCAAACTGTGAAACCGAAGACTTTGAGGGTTTTGCCAGAGGAACCATCATCAGCAACCAAATTCCAGGAGTAAGCATTTATGGTGTTTCAAACAATTGGGGAGCAGGCAATGCAGCAATGATTTTTGATACCTCCAATCCAACAGGTGGCGACAATGACTTAAGGTGTTAATTTACAAAACATTGATTTGTCAGCATTGCCATCAGGTATGTACTACATCAATCTTCAAATGAAAGGAGAAAATAAATCTATTAAAGTTCTCAAAAAATAGAAGGAATAAAATTTTACCAGGCTAATGTTTATAGTAAAGGTGGATCAAACATTTTGTTTGATCTGCCTTTTTTTATTGCCTTGCGAGCAGGACTATACAAACTAAATTACGCCAGATGGTAGTGGTACCTGCTACTGAGATAGCCCAATGAAGCAAGGAGCAGTGACGGCTGACGAGAGGAAGACTAACTGCAACTATGCTGAATAGGCTAGGGAAGTAGCAAGTACAAACGGACAGCTGGGAGACACTATGGTACGAAGGATGAATCGTTCCGTTCAAAAATGACTTAATAATGGCAAATTTGTTTTAAAACTACAGTATATTTATTTTTTACCCAATAAATCCCTTCAAGAATGCAACTTACACATAAAGCAATCCTATACTTACTGACGTTTCTTTTTGTACCCAATAATTTAATGGCACAATCCAATGATTACGCCATTGTTGCATTTAGCATTCAAAATCAAGATGATTTGGGAAGTCTGTTTGAGTTGGGATTGGATCTTGAATGTAGCCATCACATTCATACGAATCGCTTTGAATTGCCCATACACCATTCGATGCTTTCAGCACTAGAAAATAGTCAATTGACTTATGAAATTGTGGTGCCAGATTATCAAATGCATTATCAGCAGCAGTTGGAAAAGTATGCCTTTGAAAATGCCAATGCACTAAAATCTGCCAATACTGCCGATCATTTTGGCTATGGTTCAATGGGAGGTTTTTATACTTTAGAAGAAGTTGAAAGTAAATTGGATTCGATGGCTATTTTGTTTCCCGAATTGGCAACTCCTAAATTTAGCATTGGACAGTCTGAGGAAGGACGGGATATTTGGGCGGTGAAAATTTCGGACAATCCCAATGTGTTTGAAGAGGAAGCGGTTGTTTATTACGATGCCTTACACCATTCGCGTGAGCCACTTTCGATGGCAGTGTGTATTAATTTTATGTATTACTTGTTGGAAAATTATGAAAGTGATCCCATTGTACAATTTATTGTAGACAATCGGGGCTTGTATTTTGTGCCTGTAGTCAATCCCGACGGATATGAATACAATCGAGCAATTGCCCCTGATGGTGGTGGTTTGTGGCGTAAAAACCGCAAGGACAACGAAACAGGGGGAGATTGTTATGGTGTAGACCTCAATAGAAATTATGCTTTTAAATACGACAATGATGCCAACTGTTCTAGTAATGATCCTTGTGGGCAAACTTATAGTGGCATTGGAGCTTTTTCGGAATTGGAGACGCAAGCGGTACGGGATTTGTTGGCACAAATTCAACCGCAAACAGCCTTTTCTATGCATTCGACTTTTGGGACTTATTTGATGCCTTATGGCTACAATACCTCGCCACCAGATTATCCAATTTATTCTGAATGGGCATCCGATTTTTTAAATGAAAACGATTATTCTTATGGCGTAACTTTTGAAATAATTGGTTATACTTCTTGTGGTACGACTAGGGATTATATGCAGTCCGAAAATATTTATGGTTGGACACCCGAAATTGATGGGAGTGGATTTTGGCCAATGCCCTATGAGATTTTTGATTTAGTTGATGAAAACATTCGACCGCTTTTGTACAATGCATGGGTAGCGGGTGGATATGCCGATTTGCAAAGTCATAAAGTATTGAGTGATGTTTTGCCCGATAGTAGTTTTCAATTGATGGTTGAGGTTAAAAACAAAGGGGTAGGGGAGACAGCAAAAAATGTTACAGTCGAATTGGAGTTTCCTTATCCAGAAATTACGTATTCGGGAATGGCTGAATTGGGCAACATTATTGCACGATCTAAAGTAGACAATGCTGATTCTCCTTTTGAAATTTATATAGCCGACAATTTTGACTTGACAACCATAACAGAACTTCCCATTACTATCATTGTAAAACAAGAGGGTGTTGTTAATAATTCGGAAACGGTGTTGGTATCTGTTGGGGCAAGTCAGAATTATTTTAGTGATGATGCAGAGAATGGTGGTGTTTATTGGGTGAGTGATGGGAATGGAAAAAATTGGGGAGTGGTCAGTGATGATGCCTATAGCGGGACACATTGCTATGGAGATTCTGATGGTGGCAATAGTCTTAATTACACGCAAAACTATTTTACTTTGGAGAGCCTTTTTAATTTAAGTGAAACTACTTATCCCACTTTGGAGTTTATGTACAAGCATTCTTTAGATGTTGCAGATGAGGTGCAATTGCAATTGATCGGTCCGACTATTTTTCAAACATTAAAATCTTATACTGGCAATAGTGCTTGGACACAAGAGATCATAGATTTAACTCCTTATAAAGAATATCCCGATTTACAATTTAGATTTGCAATGACAACAGATGACTTCATTCCTGCCGATGGTTTCTACTTTGATGATTTTAGGATTAAAGATTACAATTGTTGTGTTCCATTGGATACAATGGCAATTGATACGATGGAAATAGATACAATGATGATTGATACGATGGAAATGGATACGATGGAAATGGATACGATGGAAATGGATACAATGGCGATGGATACAATGGCAATGGATACAGTTTCGTCTATTGATTTGCTTGCTGTTAAGGATGTTGTTATTTATCCGAATCCTAGCAAGAATGCCTTGTTTGTCAATTTAAATAAATGGGAAAGCGCTTCATATCAAGTTAAAATTTACAATAGTGTTGGTGTATTGTATTACTCTGCTAAACATAGACAGGAACAACTAAGGTTAAATTTAAACGATTGGTCAAGTGGCTTGTATTTTATTCAATTGAGTGATGGTATTTCTATTTACAATAGCAGTTTTGTTGTGGAAAAATGATTCATTGTTTTTATGGGACGGAACGTTGGGACGATGGACGATGGTGACTCCCCGCTATTCGCTGCTATGGTGGCATTGGGGAATATTTCGATTCTCTGCCACGCCAGTGCAGACGTTGTGTGCAAGGTCTCTACCTGCCGTCATGGGATGCCACCATATTCGCTACTATCGGGCGTAGGA
>JAHDIA010000265.1:0-2598 GCA_020631035.1 Chitinophagales bacterium
ATTAAAACAGAATTTTCTTTTTTCTCAACAATACGTCCATATATGCCCCCACTGGTAACCACACGATCCCCTTTTTTAAGCTCAGACCAAAATTTTTGTTGATCTTTGGCTTTTTTCATTTGTGGACGAATGATGAAAAAATAGAATACAGCAAACATAGCAGCAAATAACAAGATGTTAATCATACCTGCCGCAGGAGCTTGTAATAGTATTAAATCTGTTGTCAACATAGCTTTAGTTTTTCATTATTCAATAAGACCCCTACCGGTTTTTTTGATTTTGTTTTCTTGTTGCAATTTTTTCATCAAGCGATCCAAGATACCGTTGATAAACTCCTTGCTTTTAGGTGTGCTGTATACTTTTGAAATCTCAACAAACTCGTTGAGGGTAACTTTGACAGGAATATTGGGGAAATGTAGCAATTCTACCAATGCCATTCTGACCAAAATTAAGTCAATAAGATTGACCCTATCCATTTCCCAATTTTCGAGCATTGGTTCAATCATTGTATCCAACTCTGCTTTGTTGTTAAGGACTTTGAGGAAAAGGTCTATAGCGTATTGATCTAGTTCTTCCCAAGCAACTCTAGGAAGACTTTTGTCAAAATCAAGATTGTTTTGTTTGTAAAACTCATTGATGAGGGCAATCACCATATTGATAACTGTATTGCGATCATCTTCCCAGGTAATGAAGGCTTCTTCGAGTTGTGAAGCAAGTAGCTCATTTTTGAGTATTATCTTTTTGAACAAGATTCTCAAAATTTTCCATTCCTGTTCTTGTGTTTTTTCTGGAGTGTTGGTGTAGGTCACATATTCTTCCCTGTCCTTAAAATCCTTGTACAATTTACGGATTACATCAATGTCTTCAAATGCAGCAGACTTATGGGTTTTGAATAAATCCATAACATAAGGATGTTCATTAAGTTGCTGGATAAGTGGGTTTTGTAGAATAGAAGTATCTACTTTTTGACCAGTTTTAATGAATTTACCTTTGACAATTTTGTCATACTCCAATGTATAATTGGCTACTTGTCGCATAGTATAAACCATATGCAGAAAAATAGTATATACATTATGTATATTATTGGTAAGGTTCTTTTTTTGAGCGTTCACCTGAACACCTGAATTGAGATGTTTGGTGAATAACGACTGCATAACCTTAATTCTCAGTAGCCTCCGACTGATCATATCTTAATGAGCAATAAAAAGTGAATTAAACAAGACTGCAAAGGTAGCATTTTTTGTGGAAAAAACAAGTTTGGCACTTATTACTCTTATTCTATTTTTGTAGACTTGCCTTTAAGGCTTAGTGGAGGAATCTGAGGATTTTTCTTTGGGACTTAAATCTAGTTGGTAGCTAATCTCAAAGATATTGGCTTGCTTTTCTGTAGGAGTATAGATTGTTGCCTGACGAAAGACTCTACTGGCAAGACTATGGGTCTTATTTAATTTGTATTCGACTCCACCTCCCAAGCGATAGGATGAAAAATTGGCATAATTGTATTCGTAGTCGTAAAACAGTTCTACAAAAGCATAACATTGTAGGGGAGATTTCTTTTTTTTATACTTGAGTAGGGCTCTGTTGCGAATACTATGTGTAGGACGTTGCCATTCACTAAAATCATATACATATCTAAATCGGTAACTTGCCTGTAGACTGCTTATTTTGTGGGAAAACGAGAGATTGCAGTAGATGCGATGACCTAGTTTTTTGGGTTTTCTCATAAACCGATAGGCAGCACTAAGAGAGATGATTTTGTTTAGGTTCCTTTTATAGTTAAGGTGGCTAAACAAAACATCCATAGTAGAGGCATTTTGTTCCAATCGCAAAGATTGACTCAAAGAAATTTCATTTTTTTTATTGAATGCATACTTAAAGCTCAATTCAGACCACAATTCTACATCTGTATTTTGCGCCCACATATGCGTGGTACAAAAAGAAAAACAGCAAAAAAGAAGAAGATAAATCAAATAACGCATCTGACAATAGTTGTTGTTAGACTTATCGACTAAAAGTGTGGATACTGTCTCCTTTAATAAAGTGTTTTTGTTTGCCTGGAATGTAGGTGATTTTTATTCTGCAAGTATCGTTCAATAAATTCACACTATCTATGGCTATGTCTTTGATCTTTAGTCCTGTGATGGCTTGGAGTTCTTCAATGAGTATTTCACGCTTGTTCTCACCAATGTTTTCTATTTTTTCGTAAATGAGATAAGTATGTTCTTCTGAGCTAGACAACCAAATCATTTCTAAGAAATAGATGATACCAAAGATTAAAAAATTGGTCAGTAACAGTTCAAAATAGCTGGTGGCAGTAGTAGAAATGGCATTGATTACAGCAATGGCAACGATAGCAAACAAATAGGTCATTTCTTTTACTGGAACTTGGGCAGTACGATAGCGCATAATTGAAAATAGACCAAATAGACCAAAAGCAAAGCCAATATCCAATTGAACATTGCGCATACTATAACAGACAAAAAAGATAACAGTATTTAATGCCAAAAAGCTAAATATGTATTCTTTATTTTGTTTAATTGGCTTATAAATCAATTTCACTACCAAAAAGGCTGCAAAAAAATTGAACAGATAACGTAC
>JAHDIA010000265.1:2608-7913 GCA_020631035.1 Chitinophagales bacterium
AGATCAATTATTTTAGCTCCTAAAAAATTGATAGATTCTAATCCCTCAACTAATCCCATACTGTATTTTATTTAGATTTTTAATTTTTGCCTTAAACCGATTTCGTTTTAGATTGGCATCACACGAGATTTGTCCCACACAATACTTACTTATTTTGTTTGGTGAAACACCTAGGTCTTTTAAGGTCTTTAAAATTTTAGAATTTTTATCAAAAGAGTTTTGTTTGATCTCTACTATAATCAAATTATGATAACTAGCAGAGGACTGATCTTTTACAAAGTTTAGTTCTGTATCAATAGTGACTCTCTCGGTTAATTCTTTGTTCGCCAAGGTGATGCGCTTAAAGTAAACCCATAAAGAAGGATGTAAATCTACTGAGCTTAATGAAGGATAGGTGTCGAGCAATTCAAGTGCTTGTTTTCCTAATGATTTTTCTATTTCTGATACCTTGACTCTCTTTTTTATGGTTCTACCCTTGTTGTTTTTGAATTTCACTTCAAAAAAACTCAAGTTACTTTCTACATACTTTCGATAGCGGATTTTATAGCGATTGCCTTTTTGATTGTGGTGTTTTAAATAAAAATCATGTTTGAGCGTATCGTAGTACAAAGACTTGTAAAAGCTTCGCCTTGTACCAGCAACTTCTAATACAAAATAATCCTCTTGAATGCTTTCAAATAAATTGATGAGTTTTTCTATGGAAAAATAGGCTTTGGTATCTACTCTATTTAACAGACTGATTTGGTCCAGTCCTCCCAAATTGATGCCTTCCATACCTTCTAATATCAAGTCTAGTTTTGATAAATGACTTTGAACATATACCATCTTTTCTCAATTTTATTTAATAATTTCTAAACGGGGAACTTCTACCTCATCTTTTCGATTTTGTATTTCTACAGTCTCTATGACAGGGTAGTTTCCAGTGGGACAAACATCACAATCGGAATAGGCATAGATTGTATAGGTTCCTGGAAATAAATTGGTGAACTCAAATCGCCCGTTGTAGTGTGTGCGTGTATCATCATTGTATACATCTGAATCTCCGTAAACAATGTATACTTTCTCATCTCCTGCTTCATGAAAAGCATCACCGCCAAATGTTGATACTTTGTATACAACTTGACCTTTTATACTTGCTTTTCCTCCAAGACCCTCTTCATATTCACAAGATACTGTAAATAAGAGTAGTAGCCCCATTGTTAAGGCGGTGAAAATTGTTACTAATTTATGCAAACTCAATGTTAATGTTTTGTTAACTACATATTATTAGAGTGTTAATGGAGATTGGAAAGTTACAGTGTTGGTAAATTATTTTTGAGAAGATTAAAAAAGTATTTAGTAGCTGACTAGCGAATAAAAAGTTACAAGATTTGCGGATTATTTTTGAAAATATCTAGAAATGTTTAATGCTTGACTAAGTGTGAGCAAAATAGCTTGTTTGCGTTTAGTTACTTAACACAAACTTTAAATAGTCAAACAATTATTCATTCAAACTTAATGATAGAATAATGAGCAGTTTAAGGTATTGGTTTTTATTTGTAGTGAATTTGAGAAAGCTGGATTTTACAGCATTGAGTTGATTTTTTAAGAATATTGGGAAGCGTCGGACGAGCGGGCGGATGCATACTTGTACGAAGCCTAAAGTATGCGCTGGCTAACCAGAGCTAACTCAGCCTCAAAGTCACATACGTTGCCCCATAAATAGAGGAAATATAATATTAATCAATATACTATGAATCGAAAAGTACACACAATTTTATTTGCCTTAGTTCTAATTTTTTCTTTTTGTTTGACAGTCAATGCAGAAGATGTTGTCATCACAGACAATGATTTGCAAGAAGGTCAAACCTATAATTGGACAGCCGACAATACTTATATACTAGAAGGCTTTGTTTATCTTGAAGCTGGAGGTGTTTTGAATATAGAAGCAGGAACTGTTGTCAAAGCCAGAGGTAGAAACCAAGTACAAGGAAACGATCGTACTTCTGCTTTGATTATTACCAAAGGTGCGTTAATCAATGCAATAGGTACGGCACAAAATCCCATCATTTTTACCAATGTAGACGATGATACCAATGATCCTACTGATTTTGGTTTGAACAACCGTGGTACTTGGGGTGGTTTGATCATATTGGGCAATGCACCTGTTTCTGAAGACGGGGGAGAGGATTTTGTTGAAGGACTGCCTTCTACAGAAGCAAGAGCTTTTTATGGTGGAGATGCACCAGAAGAAAGTTCGGGAACTTTGAATTATGTTTCTATCCGTCACGGTGGTGATGAGTTAGAGGAAGATACCGAAATCAATGGTTTGACCTTAGGAGGTGTGGGTAGTGGAACCGTCATTGAGTATGTAGAAGTGGTTTCTAATTCAGATGATGGTATCGAAATTTTTGGTGGAAATGTCAACATCAAACACGCTATTACAGCTTTTTGTGGAGACGAATCATTTGATTATGATGAGTCTTGGGCTGGTAAAGGTCAGTTTTGGTTTGCATTGAAAGGTTTTGACGAGGGGGACCAGCCTGGTGAGCATGATGGTTCTGAAGCTGCTCCTTCTGATCCAGCTTTTTATACTTCTTTGCCAGAAATTTACAACGCAACTTATATAGGACCTGGAGATACTGCACAATCGGTTAAAGCTCCAAGAGTTTTGTCAATCAAATCAGCAGGGACATGTATATATGGCAATAGCATTTTTACAGGATTTGCCAAAGAAGGCATTCAGGTACAAGATTTGCCCGACCCCAATGCGATTGATTCATACCATTATATGTTGAATGACAGCGTAAAAGTTCACAACACCATTTGGTTCTCTCAAGGATGGGAATCAATTGACGACATTGTAAAAGTGGACAATGATACTGCGGTACAATATCCAGGTGCCCCACAATTGAAAGAAAAGTTGACGGGTGAATGGGCGAATACCATCGAAAATCCATTGTTATACAATATAGATCGTGGAACCTACGATTTCTTGGGTACAGAAATCATAGGAGATGGCGCACTCGATCCAAGACCATCTGAGGCAAGTCCTGCTTTTAATGATTTAGGAGACTATCCTTTAGATGAGTTCTTTGAGGTTGTAGATTACAAAGGTGCTTTTGGGGGAGAAACCAATTGGGCATTGGGATGGACTGCACTGGATGAGTTGGGCTTTTTTGCTGATTATGTGGGTATTTACAGAATTGAAGCCATTCAAGATTTGAATCTTGCTCCCAACCCATCCAATCATTATACAGATTTGACAATCTCATTGGATGAGTCGGTTAAAACCAATATTGCTTTGTACAACCTAGCTGGACAATTGGTCCGCAACATTTCAGATGGAGTCTTGCCACAAGGGACTTCCACTTTTGGAATTCAAACAAGTGATTTAAATGCTGGAGTTTACTTTGTCAAAATTACCGCAGAGGGCAATGATAAAATTGTTGCCAAAAAACTAATTGTTAAATAAACATTTGTAAAGAATATTTTTAATCCAATAGCTTATGTCTTTTTTAGACATAAGCTATTGGTGTCTAATTCAAAATTTAAAAAACAATGAATTTTCGTTTTGTATTGGTTTTATTTTTTGCAATTTGGTGCTGTGCATTCAATAGCGTGCAAGCACAAACGGGCAGTCTTAGCGGAGTAGTGAATGAAGAAGCAAGTGGTTTGCCATTAATTGGTGTAACTGTATTGTTAGAAGGAAGCACTGTAGGGACCATTACAGATTTAGATGGCAATTATACCATCGAAAATGTGGAGGCAGGTATATATACAGTTGTATTTTCCTATGTTTCTTTTGCTACTCAAAAAGTAACGGATGTGATTGTCAAAGCAGGAGAAACAACTAGGCTCGACATTATGCTACAAGAAGAGTCGCTATTGATAGATGAGGTAGTAATTGAAGCCGAAAAGATTACCAATACAGAAAATGCTTTGTTGAGCTTACAAAAACAATCCATTTCAATATCAGACGGAATTTCGGCTCAGCAAATTAGCAAAACAGGAGCGGGAGATGCAGCACAATCTATGAAATATACCACAGGAGGATCAGTTGTAGATGGCAAATATGTGTATGTAAGAGGTTTGGGGGATCGCTACACCAATACTCAACTCAATGGCTCCAATATTCCTTCCAATGATCCTTACCGCAACAGTTTCCAGTTGGATTTGATTCCATCTTTTATGATTGACAACATTGTGGCACAAAAAGCTTATACTGCAGATATGCCAGGCAATTTTACAGGCGGAAACATCAACATCAAAACCAAGTCTTATCCAGACAGTTTGTATTTTAAAGTGGGTTTGGGGGTTAAATACAACGATCAGTCCTCCTTCAACGATCAATTTTTGACTCACGAAGGAGGCAAGTATGATTGGTTGGGATTTAGCGATGCTACTAGAGCCTTTCCTGAGATATACCAAGACGAAACCAATCGTGAATTGTTGACAGGTTTACAGGGACGCAGTGCGAGAGAAGACGAAGCATTGGCCAATCTTGCAGATGAGGCAATTCGTTCCTTGAACAATCAAATGGAGCCTACTCGCCAAACCAGCCCTGTTGATCACAGCATCAATTTGTCTCATGGTAATCAGTTAAAATTAGGTGCCATTCCTTTTGGCTACAATGTGGGTTTAAAATTTGGGCGTTCATTTAGACACATAGATAATTTTGAAAAAAATGTGTATTTGCCAGCTGTAGCAGGAAGTGATATGCTTGATCCATTGCAAATATTTAATGGAGAAGAAAGTACAGAGTCACCTGAATTGGGTGGGGTGATAGATTTAAATTTTAAATTAAATCCCAACAATCAGTTGAGCATTAAAACACTTTACAATCATACTACAGATAAAAAAACGGGCTATTATTTAGGGAGTAATTTTGCCAGCAATACAGGGGATGAAATCATCGTATCTCGTTCAATGCGTTTCAAAGAAAGAGCCTTTTTTATGGGGCAATTGAGTGGGAAGCACAACTTGACGGGACTCAACAACACCATCATTGAATGGACAGTCAATCAAGTCAATCTTTCTCAAAAGGAACCCGATGCCCGATTTTTTGCCAATAAATGTATTGACGAAAATGGAGAGTTGACCAGATGTTTCTTAGACATCAATGGTACCAAAAAACCGACCCACTATTACAGAAGCCTCAAAGATGTCAAACCTGAAGGAAAATTGGACATTACTTTTCCACTAGGTGGGCAACGAAACAATTTAATCAAAGTCGGAGCAAGTTATTTTCAAAAAGATCGAACATTTAATGAAGATAAAGTAGATTATGTAAGATACAATGTCAGCACAGACAGTGGGGCACGTG
>JAHDIA010000266.1 GCA_020631035.1 Chitinophagales bacterium
CGGGAGTGCTTGTACCTATTCCGACATCCCCTGTAGGCGTTACTTTGACGGCTGGGGCTTGTGCCAGCAAAAACAAAGGAGCTAAAGTTAGTAGTGTTGCTATGATTATATTTTTCATTGTATTGGATTTTAATTGTGTTTGATAATTTTTTGAGATGGGCGAATGAAATTCGCTCTTAATTAAATTTATTGTTTGCATTGTGTTTGTTTTTAGGTGGGCGAATTCAATTCGCCCTTAATTTATTTTTAAATTTAAAGCCTTGCTACGAAGGACAAAAAGATGCGACCCTACGCCCGATAGTAGTGGATATGGCGGTCTGCCAAGCGGTACGTGGAGACATCCCGAAAATCGGGATAGTCTGTACCAATCCCCAATATAAATAAGGAATGCCGCCATAGAAGCGGATAGCGGGGAGTCGATTTCGTTCGCAGCCCCCGCGTTCCGTCCTTCACTTTCTACAAGTTCAGGGTTCAATCATTATTCCAAAGAGAAATAATGTCGCTGCTTACCGATTTTCATACAAGCCATTTTTGTCAAATCAGACATTTCATTTATATCAATAATGTATGTGTGTTTCCCTACAGATTGCTCGCCTAAATCAATCCTTTTCAGTTCAACATTTTCGTCTAATAATTCGATGCTTACTGATTGAGCTTGGTCGAGTGTGTAGTGGATTTTGATTCCTTCATTGGTGCATTCCCAAGAGTAATTTTTGTTAGGTGTATCACTACTTGGTTTATTTAAATTAATGGTAGCTGCACAAGGATCATTGTAGAAGGCAAATTCTCCTCCTGTTTTCACCTCAAAGCCTGTATTGATGTCGCCTTCATTGGCTCTAAAGTTTACTTCTTCGCCTAAGTTAATCACAACATTGCCACTGGTACTTATCACTTCTGCTGCTTGGTGATTCAAACTCAATGTACTTGTGTTGTCAATTAGCAAACTATCACGACAAGGATTTTGATAAAGTGTAAGAAGAGAGGCCATATTATTGGCGGTAGTTGGCAGATTAACTGCTTCGCTGTTGTGTACCGAAATATCACTTACATTGAATTGGAAAGTTGTGCTATCCCAAGGCGTATCATTGGCAATAGAGACTATCACATCTGCTATGGGTCCTCCTCCTTGTCCGTCGGAATGATCTATACGGGTAATGCCAATCTGGATTTCTTCGTTGAGGGTATCATTGTATGCAATGTATTCTAAATTTTCACCAGATACACCCAGCCAAGAAGAGTCAATGATGACCTCTACAGATTCTATTAGGTTGTAAGGATGGTCGTATTCAATGGTAAAGTAGCCACCATACATAGAAATTTCATCTCCTAAGGCATCTTCTAACACAACATCTAAATGCAATAGATTATCATTGCCATCAAAGGAAGGAATGGCTGTGGGTTGTAGGTAGATTTCTAAAGGGCTATCGGTACTAAAATTTGTAGCAGTTGCATTGGGAGAATCGTTGTGGGTATTGTCATAATTGGTAATTATGGCATTTAAGTCTTCTAGGTCAATTACTCCATCACCATTCGCATCAATGTGTTTGACATCTATATAACTTTCTTGAGAACTTCCCCAGTTGTCACTTGTATGAGGGGTCCAATTGATGTCTTGCAAAGTTCCTTCCCTAGCATAACCCAACTCTCCAAAAAACAAACCAAAAGAAACAATGTCTTGATAGTTGGCAATGCCATCAAAATTAAAATCACCAGGATATACATCAAAAACATCAAAACTATTGTCTACGCAGGGTGGCGCAATGCCATTGCAAAAATCTTGAAAACCTTGAATCGAACCATTGCTTGGCAAACCTATGTTTCCATAAAAATCATAATCATTTAAATTGAGGTTACACAAAGATTGAGGATAACATCCACTCAATTCATTGTCGTACAATTTGAAGTACCTCAAATTAGGCAAATTACCCAATTCGCCTGGAATACTCCCACTTAATTGATTGTTGTTTAGTTCTAGGTAAACCAAGCTAGATAGATTACCCAATTCGGGGGGAATGTTGCCACTCAGTTGATTGTGGTGCAACCACAATGTATGTAAATTAGGTATATTGCCCAACTCAGATGGAATATTCCCACTCAACTGATTGTTGCTACAAAACAAAATTCGCAAATTTGGTAAATCACCCAATTCTGGGGGAATACCTCCGCTCAATTGATTTTGAGCCAAACTCAAGGTACGCAAACTTGCCATATTGCCCATTTCTGCTGGAAGACTTCCACTCAATTGATTATTAGGCAGAGTCAAAACCTCTAAATTGACTAGATTACCTATTTCAGACGGAAGGCTTCCACTCAACTGATTGTGCCCAATCTGTACATGTACTAAATTGAAAAGGTTACCTATTTCTGGTGGAAGGCTTCCACTCAATAAATTATTGGACAGGTATAAATAAGTTAAATTGGATAGCTTACCCAAAGCGGGTAAAAAGTTCCCACTTAGTAAATTGTCATTCAAAAGTAAATCAGTCAAATTAGACAAATCACCCAATTCTGGCGGGATTTCCCCACTCAATTGATTCTGATGAATAGCCAGTATATTTAGACTCGATAAGTTTCCAAGTTCTATCGGAATGTTGCCACTTATTTGATTAAATCCAAGATTCAAATTGGTTAAATGATATAAATTGCCCAAATCTGCAGGGAGGCTTCCTGTCAAATTGTTGTTGTCCAGTTTTAACTCTATCACTTTACAAGCATCTTGGCTCAAGGTCACGCCATACCAAGTACTGAGTGGTTGAGACAAATCCCAAGTATTGAACCAATTACTACCACTAGTAGCATTGTACAATGATACAAGTGCCAAAGAATCTGACTCCAAACAGTTGTATATACAGGATGATGGGAGATTGCAAAAATCTTGAAAACCTTGGCTACTTCCTCCATCTGGCAGGTCTGGATTGTTAGAAAAATCGGAATAGGTAAAGTTCAAACTACACCAAGCCTCTGGGTAACAACCCACCAATTGATTGTTAGACAATCTTACAAAATTTAAACTGCTCAAATTACCCAAGTCGTTAGGAATTGGTCCTGTCAACTGATTGCCAAATAGGTATAAAAAGTTCAAGTTCGATAAATTGCCAATACTTGGCGGAATCAATCCACTCAATTCATTGTAACTCAAATTTAGGGAAGTCAAACTAGATAGATTGCCCAAAGAAGAAGGAATACTCCCTGTCAAATCATTCGCTCCTAAGTTTAATGTAGTCAAATTGGATAGATTGCCCAAATTAGCGGGTATCCCTCCAAGCAATTGATTGCTTACCAAATTCAATAATATCAAATTAGATAAATTACCCAATTCAGAAGGAATGCTTCCCCCCAATGGATTGTTTTCTAAATCCAGATGTACTAAATTGCTCAAGTTGCCCAATTCTATAGGAATACCTCCACTCAAATCATTGTTGCGCAACCACAAATCGGTCAAGTTGCTTAAATTGCCCAACTCAGGTGGAATTGTTCCAACCAAATTATTTCCAGTAATTACTACTCCCCCCCAAGTACAATTGTCTATTCCGTCAAGGTCCAAACAAACTACACTACATCCATCGGCACTCAATGTTACGCCAAACCAAGTACTGACTGGCTGACTTAACTCCCAAGTATTGGTCCAATTGGCTCCATTGGTGGAATTGTACAAAGCAATGAGTGCCAAAGAATCAGCAGTCAAACAATTGACATTTGAAATGCAATTTAGTTCTGTTGAAGGCAATACTACTATTTCTTTCGTGGCAAAATCGGCACATACACCATTTTGTTCTACTTTCAATTCAACTGTATAGCTTCCTTCTTGATTGAATGTATGGGTCCAATTGTTAGTGGTGGCTTGTTGGACTCCATCTAGACTCCACAGATATGAATCAATCACGCCTGTACTCTGATTTGTAAAGCCTACATTACTTCCTGGACAAATAGTGTCTGTGGTGCTAGTAAATACTGCATTAATACTACAAGGTAAAATATTAAAATAGGTATCGCTTTCATCTTCAATGGTATTGTTTGCAAGGTCTGTGATGCGAACAAGTGCGATATTAGTTGTATTCGACGGAGTGGTCCAATTGTAACTAGCATTTGTTGTACCAACACTATCCGCAATCATTTGCCAATTGGTTCCACCATTAATAGAATACTCCAATTTTACATAATTGCCCACACTTCCACTTGATGTCCAAGTAATATTGTATGGCAATCCCTGACTCAATGATTCCCCCCCATTGGGAGTTGTAAGCGTCAATTGTCCATTTGTTGTTACTCCACATACACCTAAGCCTACTGCACACCAAGCATTTTTCACCTGTTGTACTTCATTCGAATTGACTCCATACAAATCGCTTGCTGCTTGTACAGAACCATTGTAAGCATCTATGTAATCAGAATTGATGGTTAAATAATTGGTCAAATTGTTGTAAGCAATATCGGCAGCCTTGGCAATACCAATTCCCGATACACTGTAGCTCTCTCCGTGGTCATTGGTACCACTCCCACCTTGTGCCAACAAATAAAACCAATAGTTTTGTACGCCACTATTGGTGTGTACTCCACAATTATCATTGCTAAAGGGATTGGCAACACAGTTCTCCTGTCCATACCAATAATATCCATCGTAAGTATCAGGATCGCCAAACAAATTTGGATTACTCATTGACCGAAAAGCACCCGATGTACCATTGAGGCTTGCATCTTCTCCCATATACCAATCAAAACCTGTTGGGTCTTTGTAGTATTCAACCACTGTTCCAAAAATATCGGCAAAGGATTCGTTCAAGGCACCTGACTCTCTTTCATACTTTAAGTTGGCAGAGTATTCGATTACACTGTGTACATATTCGTGGGCAACAATATCCAAACTAGACATTGGACCATAATTTACATTGTCTCCATCTCCCAAACGAATCTTTCCACCACCACCATAGGCATTGGTAAAATTGCTACCCCAATTGACCCAGATGAGCAATTTGCTATTCCAGCCATTGTAGCCAAGCAGGCTGTGTTCATTGTAAAAATAATCATAGGTTTGTTCAGCTGCCCAATGGGCTTCACAAGCTGTTTTATCATTGACATCTGTCCAATTATTGTCAGCATCCTCAATCTCATTAGCAGGTAAATTATTAATAAAATTAGCCGCAGAATAGGTCTCTATGTTTCTTCCTGTTTCTTTTAATTGGTATACACCACCATTTAATGTAGTTGTAATATTTTGTGTCCCATATGAATGAGTATTGCAAGTGCCCACCACGTCATTTTGACAAAGCAAAGTCGTTTGAGCAATAATAGCTCCTGTATGTGCATTGACAATGTAGACCATATGACTAAATGGTTCAATGGTCTCCACTTCAAATTTGTAGCCCAATGCATAATGCTCTGCCACTAAATCATCCTTGGGAGAGGCAATTACCAATTGCCCTTGAGGATAATGGGTCGCTGTTTCATCTTGTAGTTGGTGTTGGAGCATTGCCTCACTTATGGGATCTTCCCAGGCATACTTAGTGGCTCCAATGTGTTCAAGTAAGCTGCTCAATGCTTCTTGTTCTGTCAGCGTTGGAATAAGCGATACATCCAAATCACTAACTACATCTCCATTGGCTTTACGAACCAGTCCTTCTTTTTCGTGTACCATATACACTGCTCCTTCTACAGGAATGCCTTTGTAGGTTTGCTGTAAACGATGGTGTGTCCAATTGTTGTCCGAATTGGTTTTGATTGGGACAAAATCATTGGCTTCTTCCAAATCAAAAAGTACCTTGGTTTGAAGCATAAAACTTGCCTTATCGATAGCTTTGTCAGCTTTTAACTCTAGCCACTCAAAATTGCTTTCTGGAGTGGCGATGTTTTTCAAGGTCTTTTGTGCTTTTTCAGACCGCAACAGGTCCGATTTTTTCATTGTTTGTGCCTGTGCTGTTAGTGTCAGTATACACAATGCCCAGTACACAAAAGTCAAACAA
This sequence comes from Chitinophagales bacterium, assembly GCA_020631035.1. Taxonomy (GTDB): domain Bacteria; phylum Bacteroidota; class Bacteroidia; order Chitinophagales; family UBA2359; genus JAHDGP01. Next base: position 5,958 of record JAHDIA010000266.1, read on the forward strand.
TAAGTTTTCAACATTTTTTTACTTTAAAGGGATTTTCAATGTGCTTGTAACCAAATCTAATATCCACAGTTGGAAATCAGCACATTGTCTAAAACATTTATATTATGTTTGAGGTCTCAAATATAATTATTTACCAACTATAATCACACCTCACTTGAGGAATAAATTATCCTATTTACAAATCAGATTCGCTTGCATAAACAGGAATAAGGTTTTGTGTTTCGATTGTTGTATAGAGTTTCATTTTCTTAGGTTTTTATTATTGATTGTTTGATGATTCAAAGATAGGCCCACTCCATAGCCCTTTGAAAACAACATTTTCAATAATTGTTGGAACACACAAACACATACAAACACACTAAAACATTGAAAAACAAATATTTATATTATATTTACAAAAATAAATGTTGGATAAAAAACAATGAAAAATACTCATCTTTATAGCTTGTGTAGCACTTTTGAGCGAAAAGAAGTAGAAAAAGCTCAGGCTTACCTCAAATACTTTACCGATGCCAGCCCCAAAAGCCTCAGACTTTTTGATGAAATTGCCAAAGCTTACAAAAAGGCCAAATACAATTGGGAACACACCCTCCTGGACAAAGCCATACTCAATCAATCCTTATTTGGTTCTAAAGAGGATAACAAAACCGCACGGGCACTTCGGTCAGAGTTGTATAAGTGTTTAAAAGAATATGCTGAGTTTTTGGCATTTCAAGAACGCAAAAAAGTAGAAAGTCAACACTTCTTACTTGATTATAGTCTCAATTATAATTTAACTGACTTATTTGAAGGAGAATACAAAAAAAAAACTCAAGAGATTCAACTCATCTGTAGGTGTGAACACCTTAAAAGAACAATACGAAATATCAGAAAAACACATAAAGTTTTTACTAAAAGACCAAAGTAGAAAATCCCCTTTAAATTACTCGGAACACCTTATACATTTCTCTAATTATACTGCTCTCAAAAAAATACAAATCTATTGTATTATGCTCAATCATTCCCTTATTGCCGATTTTCCAATTGATCCAGCACTACACAATAAGATGGATAAAGTATTCAAGGAGGTTGAACAAGCAAATACTGAATCAATCATTGGGCAACTCTACAAATTGAGCAGTCAAATGCTCAAACAAGAACCCAATCAATATGAACAACTCAAGTCACTCTTAGATGAACACAGTGCTTCTGTACACATTGACGATAAAAAAATACTCTATGCTTTTATGCATACCTTTTGTGTCAAAAGCAATAACCCTATGTATATAAATAAGGTACGCAAATTATATGTAAGACGCTTTGAAGAAGGTCTCTTACATGAAGGTGAATTTATCTCTTTGATGAATGCAAAGGGACTTTGTACGACCTTACTTCGCTTTACACAGGCGACAGACCCAACAGAACGTTTGAGCAAAATAGCTGCTGAAGAAAAAATGCAAGAGGTTGTTCAAGAACTCCGCCTTGAACATCGCAAAAGCACCCTACAATTTCACTTGGGCGTTTTGGAATTTTATTTTAAAAACTACATCAAAGCCATTCAAATACTGATGCAAAAAACCAAATATGCCAATGCCTTTTTTGATTTTGATGCCCGCACTGTTCTACTGCGTTCCTACTACCTACTAGACGATGAGGACGATGATGCTTTTTACAACCAAATACGTACCTTTAAGTTGGTCCTCAAAAAAGACAAATCCATTTCTGATGCCTACAAATTAGGCTACAGCAATTTTATTGACAGCATCCGAATGCTACAAGAAATCAAATACAAATTTGGTAAAAATGAAAAACGTATATCCATTGAAAAACTGGAAAAATTTATGTCCCAAAATCCACCTACGGTTCTAAGTTGGCTACAAACTCAACTCAATTTATTGAAACAATAGAAGTTCATTTTTTTTAATTTTTAGGGCGTGCCCCTGCGGGTCAGGCTATCCGTGGGTTCGCTTTG
>JAHDIA010000852.1 GCA_020631035.1 Chitinophagales bacterium
CCTCCATTGGTGGTTCCAAATACGTGTCCAATGTCGAAACTATCGTAGCCAATGGTGCTTTCTAGATTGATGTCGTTTTCGCCTAGCAACATTGTCAGACTGTCGTTGGTGTAGGGATCATTGGCGGCATCGGTATAAATGATTTGGTCGTTGTTGCCAATGAGGGTAAGGTGAACGCCCAATTCGGCTTCATATATTTCATTGACTCTGTTAAGGGTGGTGACCACTGCTGCGAGTGCATCGGCAACTGTTCCGCCGTGAAAGGCAGTATATTCGCCTGTGGTTGCCACAGCTACTCGGTAGGTACGAAGCAGGGCATCTCCTGCTTGGTTTTTAAAGTTTTCATTGGCTTCGATGATTTTATCTAGGTCTATATCATCCATCCCTGCACTTCTTCTGGTCTGGCAACTAAAATCTTCGATTTCTCTATGGTAATCTTTTTTATAGTAAACAATGTGTTTGACATTGTCTTCGCTTGCATAAGGGTCAATGTATTGTTTGCCATCGGGAGAAGTGATGACGGCGTGGAATCCCTTATGGGTATAGTCGAAACGAATGCGGGTATATGGGTCGCTTGTACTCTTTCCTACAAAGGTTTGAAATTCTGGGAATTTTTGAGCGAGTTCTGCTTCCATCATTGGAGCTTCTAAAATGGCAAATTCGTGTAAGCTACCATCTGCCAATGGAATGGAGAGAAGTTGTGGACTCGCCGATTTGCTTGCGGCACTAAAACGTTCGGGGACATTTTGGGTGGCATTGTGCAAATTTTTCCAATCCAATTCAAATACTTGATAAGCGTCGGGAACAATCTGGCGTTCGCCTTTAACGGTCAAATTGTTGGAAGGAATGCATTGCCAGATATTTTGTGCGCTCAGAGGCAGGCACCACATAAGACAAAGCAAGAGTGCTGAGAGACTTGATGTTTTCATGAGGTATGGAATTTTTTTGGGTGATTAATCAAAAACCAATAGGATAGAAGTGTGTCAGGTTTAAATCAGTTTGTTTTTGTTTTTGGGAATGGGTGAGATTCCAAGGGACAATATTATCCGATTTCTGGCAAAAATGCAAATGTATTATTTGGGGGGATTGGGAGAGTTATTTGTTTAATGCTACAATCTATTCAATCAGATAATTGTCATTTTGGTGCAATGTGTGTGGTTTATGGCTACGTCAGTGCTGGTTAGCCGACGCATGTTTGGTGCTGCGTACAAGCGTTTGTCCTTCCGCTCATCCTGCGCTTTTTTTCGCCCGTTTTGTGTAGAAAATTCGTGAATTTTCT
>JAHDIA010000267.1 GCA_020631035.1 Chitinophagales bacterium
GTAGGGGCGAATTGCATTCGCCCAATACGAGGAGTAGCAGCGGATAGCGGGGAGACACCATCGTCCGAAGCCCCAATGTTCCGTTCAAAAAAATAAAATTTAAATTTAAACAATGATTGTAAAAGGATTTGGGATTGAATTTAGAAGTTTGCAAAAATCACATTTGGAGATGGTTCGAATGTGGCGCAATTCGCCCAAAGTACAATCCAATATGTTGTATCAAAAAAAGATTGAAGCCGAACAGCAAATCCAATGGTTTGAATCCATCAACAATGTACATAATTTATATTTTGTTTTTTATTTTAAGGGGGATGCTGTTGGTTTGATTAATTTAAAAAACATTGATTGGCACAGCAAAGGAGGCGAAGGAGGCATTTTTATTGGGGATACCAACTATTTAAATTCCATCATCCCCATTGGTGCTAGTATTTTGATGGCTGAATTTTTATTTGAAGTTTTGGGCATTCAAAAACTACACGCCAAAGTTTTGAAAGAGAACAAAACTGCTATTGAGTACAACAAAAGACTCGGATATATTTTGACCAAAGAGGAAGCTAATTTCATCAGAATGATGGTTACCCCTAAATCTTATAGAGACAAAAGTAGTCAATTAAAAATGGCGTATATGACCATTCAAGACCTTGAGGCAAAACATGAGATAAGTGTTGCCACAAAAGCAATAGACAAGGAAAATGGATGGCATCAATTATTGCTAAAAGGATTTGCAGATATGTCTCCAAACCATAAATTCACATTGACAACATGAATCATTCTCCCAACATACATCATCAATTACAATTGTCATTTATCGTTGGTGCGCCACGTTCTGGCACCACCTTATTGATGTCTATTTTAGGCACTCATACCCAAATTCATTGTGTAGCAGAGTTTAGGTTTTATTTGTATTATATGCAGCGATATAGGAAGACTGATTTTAGCATTAAAAAAAACAGAGCCGCCATTGTAAATGATTTGATTTATTATATAACTTATCGACAAAGATTAAACAACATCTTGCCAGAAGTATTAAAAATAAAACAACCGATGTTGCAAACCTTTGTTGAAGAAGGAGAAGGCTTTGATTATTTACAAGCCGTAAAGTATTTGTATTTAAGCCTAGAAGCTTATCAGTTACAAACTCCTGACCCCAAAATAGTCATTGAAAAAAACCCTGCCTATACCCAACACATAAGCACCATTCTGGAACACAGTCCTCAAAGCAAATTCATCGGTCTTGTTAGAAACCCTAGAGATGTTGTTTCTTCTAATGTAAACAATACTAGAAGGACTCCCCAAGATATTCATTTTTATGCAAAATACTGGCAATTACTCAATACAGAACTACTCAAAAGTTCAAAACAATATCCTAATAAAATTTTGCTTATCTCCTACGAATCACTTGTTAAAGAGATGGATGCTACTTTAAAAAAATGTCTTACATTTTTGGGTATTGACAAAATGCTAGAACCCAATAAACATTGTATTTATTATGCTGAATTATTTAAAAAAATCCAAAATGCCACTCACTTAAAACATCGTGAGCGCTGGCTAAAAAAGTTTGGAGATTTGAGCAAACCAGTCAATCCAAAATATTTGGGTAGTTGGAAAAAACGATTGACTTTGGAGCAAGTAGCAGATGCCGATCATATTTGTAGAGAAACGGCTCAAGCACTTGGTATTCAGTTAGCCCCTCTTGTTAAAGACAGTTCATTTAAAAACAATCTGGCTTATCAAAAAGCAATTATCCAACACTATGCCAATAAACATAGATTTAAGCTCAATCCAAAATTGAATCTATTTATGGAAACATTGCTTAGGAAATTAAAAATCGTCTAATGAATTATTTATAAAAGTGACACCTTTTAGTTTTTATTATGAAAAAAACCTGGTATTTATTCAAACATCTTCAATTTGATCATTTGGGCAATCCCATTGTTCCACAAATTGACATAAGTGATCCCAATTATTATGATCCTAAGAAGCATACTTGGGTTGCTGATTTGGAAAAAGAAGTACCAATCATTAAGGCAGAAATAGAAAGCTTACTGAACAAAGAGGGAAAAAGTATGCAAGCTTATTTTCAATCTTCGATGGTTGAGGGCAAAGGAAAATGGCGCAGCATTGCCTTTTTGGTTTGGGGCATCCAACGTCCCAAATATGCCAAACAATGTCCCCAAACAATGGAGATATTAAAACGCATTCCTGGCTTGACTTCCGCCTCTATAAGTTTACTAGAACCGCATACTCAAATCAAGGGGCATCACGGAGATACCAATGGGATTATGCGCTGTCATTTGGGATTGAGTATTCCAAGAGGATTGCCCGAATGTGGCTTTGAGGTCAATGGGGAAAAACGTGCTTGGGAAAATGGCCAATTGTTGATGTTTTGTGATGCCAAATTTCACCGAGCTTGGAATGACAGTGATGAAAATAGATTTATTATGATCATTGATGTTGTCAAAAAGGAATTTTTAAAAGACAAGCGAAAGATTTGTTTTAAAGTTTCGGCTATTTTGGGATTGCTTAAATTGTATGAAGTATTGCCCTTTAGCAAAAAGCTCCATCCATTTTTTCAGAAATTACTCTTTTGATTGGGTATACACATTGATGGGCCCATTGCATTGACTAGACACCAAGATATTGTTGGGTCCTTCTTGAATCAATTCTAAATCTCTAGCCTCCCCCCTTTCTACAAAACCATACTTATGCCCAAAGTTAGCCTCGAATTGCATATTGCCTTTGCCCAACAAAACAACTCCTTGCCCTGCGTCCAAAGTGGGTGTACGGGGCTCGGTTCCAAAGAAATTTCCTTGAATGACAATGTCTAAAATACCATCAGAATTGACATCTAAAATGGCACTACCGAAGATGGGAGCCAATTGTGCTAATGTAGGCATTCGATGTATTTTAAATTTAAAATTCCCCAAATTTTCTAGGATTGTATTCTTAAATTCATAAGCCAATAAAGACTCGGACAAATCTGTTGGACTAAATAAATCTGCTAGGGAAACATTGGCAAATTGTTCTGTATTTTGAAGCTTGGTATCTGCTAGATGTGGAAACTGCTCGACAAAGCGATAGTAGTCAAAGTAAGGGTATTTTTGTCCTTCTTGTTCAAAGCTCAAAATCAAATCTCTGGTGCCATTTTGGTCGATGTCTTTGTAAAACAATTCTAAGGGGGTTGCTTTCGATGGTTTTAAGGGAAAGTTTTCACCGATATTGCCCAATACAAAATCAAGGTCGCCATCTCCATCCAAATCGGCGGCATTGAGGTGTTTCCACCATCCATTTGATTGTTCCAATGCCTCTACTTTTTTCTTTACCAATTTGCCCTCTTGGTTTTCAAAAATGGCAATGTTCATCCATTCCCCTATCACTATTAAATCGTCCCAAGTATCTTGGTTTATATCGGCTACATAGGCATCTGTTACTATCCCCAAGTCTTTGATGTTTTCTCCTAGTGTAGTTGTTGCCTCTATGTATTCCCCTCCTTTATTTTGCCATATCATTGAGCTGCCATTCATTGGGTAATTTCTAGGAATGCTTGCAGCCCCTACAAAAATTTCTGGTATACCATCTTTGTCAATGTCAATTGCTTGGAGGGTATTGACAGCCTGTGTCATTGTTGGAAAAACATCTTTCGCTTTTTCAAATCGTCCCTTCCCTTGATTGCGGTACAATCTGATAAAATAGTTTTGATGGTTGAGTTTTAATTCATTGCCTCCACTCGCGACTAAAATGTCTTGGTCGCCATCTCCGTCGCTGTCTAAAAACAAGATGTCAGTATCTTCACAATGCTTTTCGGCACTCCAAGCAGTATTGGCTGTTTTGTCAAACTGTCCTACACTTTTTTGTAGGAACAATTCACCCGCTTGTCCTGAAGGAGCTGCTACAAAAAAATCTGTCAAGCCATCACTGTTGACATCTCCAGTGGTGATTTTGGGTCCCGACTCGCTCAGCTTCATTGGCAGCATAAATTCCCAATCAAAATCATCGTAATAAGTTTCTTCTTGTTTCCAGTCTAAGGTATTTTTGACAAAATTATTTGGATAAGATTTGCCCTCTTTATTTGGGGTGGTCAATGGTGTCAAACTTTGTTTGTCAATTTTGAGGACTTGGTCTGCTTGAACATTTGTCATAAATTCTTGGTAGCCATCGGACCAAGTAATGAATAGCGTGTCCACTAAGTTGACTGTTCCCAAACCAAAATGTAAGGGTGTACTTGAGGAAGATTGATAGCCTCTGGTCGGGTGAAAATGTGTATATTGAGCAAGTGAATCTGCATATACCAAATGCACCTTAGCGCAGATGGCATTGGTGTTTTGATCTTTGGTATTTGTTAAATCTACTTGCAAAAAATGATGTTTGTTTTTTTGCCTCCATTGGTTTTCATAAATGAATGCCTGTTGGTTCATATTGTTGCTTACAATGTCCAAGTCTCCATCATTGTCCAAATCGGCAGCCGCAGCTCCATAAGAGGTAGACGGAATTTCAAAGCCCCACTCCATTGTTTGATCTTCAAAAATTAAATCGCCTTGGTTTTTAAAAATACGATTGGGGACTTTGTCCATATCTTTACGGGTTTTTAAGCGCACATCAAAAAAAGCCTTTTCCAAACCCATTAAGTTGGCGTACTTCATTTTGGAAGTTGCCCAACGGTCGTCAGCGTGTGTGATTGAATAAAAACCATTGGAAACAAACACATCTTTGAGGCCATCATTGTCGAAGTCGGCTATGACGGGGGACCACGCCCAGTCGGTAGCCTCAATGCCTGCAAAGTGGGCAATTTCTGAAAAGTGCCCATCTCCAGCGTTCAATTGCAAACAATTCATTCTGCTTTGATTGTGGAACCCACTTCTAAGCAGTGTTTCGTGTTGGCGATACGAGCGGTCTACCCTCAAGGTTTTTTGCCGCTTATAGTCAATCATATTGATGTCTACAGTCAAGATGTCCAAAGCACCGTCGTTGTTGATGTCTTCTATATCGGAACCCATTGAATATTTGCTTGTTTTATTGGTCAATTCTCGTATGGATTCCTTGAACTTGCCATCTTGGGTATTGATGTACAAATGATCGTTCATCACAAAATCGTTGGAGACATATACATCGGGGTAGCCGTCATTGTTGACATCACCCACAGTACAGCTTAAGCCATATCCGTGGTTGTTGATGCCTACTTCTTTAGAGGCTTCTCGAAAATGCCCTCCTTCATTGATAAAAAACTGGTCGCTTTGATTGATGCCCTTTTCAATTTTGTTGTAGGCTTTGAATTTGCCCATATCGTTAAAATCGGTCGGATGATTGGAAAGGTACATATCCAAATCACCATCCAGATCATAATCGAAAAAGTTGGACTGAATAGAATAGTTGTTTGAAGCAATTCCCCATTTTTCGGCTTGTTCAGAAAAGGTCAAATCTCCATTGTTGATGAACAATAAATTGCTACGAAGGGAATCGGGATAATGCCCTGCTCTACAGACATACATATCTAAAAAACCATCCGCATTTAAATCGACCATAGACACCCCAAACTTAAATCCTTCCGCTGCCTCGATGCCTGCTTCTTTGCTAATATCTTTAAACTGCATATTGCCTAAATTGAGGTACAACTTATTGGCGTGATAGTTACTAGAAAAATAGACATCTACCAGACCATCATTGTTGATGTCGCCAATGGCTAGTCCCGACCCAACACTTGCATAAGCAAATTTCCACATATTGTTGTTGAAACCCTCTTTAAATACATTGATAAAATCTATATTGGATTCTGTTGGAGGAAGTAATTTAAAAGCCTTATTTTGTATCTTTGAATTCTGATAAAACTTAGAATCGTCAACAAAAGCATTGGCTTGAGGAATGTGTTCTATATTTTGCTTAGAAAAATAGACATAATAAGCCAATCTCCCAAAAAAAAGGGCACACAACAAAACCAATGCTAAATATATGATTGGCTTTTTCATATCAGGTAGGTAATTTTACTTAGCAATTGGATTCAAAGATAAGAGAATCATTTATTAAAATGAAAAGATTATTTTTTCTGTTCATATTTTTATTTTCTGCTTGTAGAACTTCTGATAATGGTCAGGCAAAACACTCTTTGGCAAACAACTATACCAAAGAAACCCAACTCTTGGCAGACTGGGTAGAGCTTTTGTATTTTCACATCAAGCACGAAATCATTGGTCCTACAGAAGCGGGAAGAATTTTTGCTTATTTTGGCATCACCACTTATGAGGCCTTGGTCAATGGAATGCCCAATTATCAATCACTTGGTGGTCGCTTGAATGAGTTTGCTCCTCCCCCCACCCCACCCAATCAATCTATGTATTGGCCAGCGGTAATGGTCGAAGCCAATTATGCCGTTGCAAGCAATGTACTCTCCTTTTATATTTCGGGCAAAGACACCTCTTTAAAGAATCTAAGGGACAAACAAATTGCCTCTTTTTCAATAGATGAAGCCAGTTTGAAACAATCTTTGGAGTATGGGCGCAATTTGGGATTTTTTATCAATGAATGGATGGAAACAGATCATTTTGAAGATATAAAATTCAAGGAATTTAGAAGCCCCTCTCGTGAAGGCGATCCAGCATATTGGACACCAACGGACATCAATATGGAACCGCTACAACCCTTTTGGAAAGATATTCGGACAATGGTATTAGATGGAGTGAAAAGTTGCCATCTTCCACAGCCTTTTCCCTACTCTGAGGACCCCAATTCTGATTTTTATAAATACGCTTTAGAGGTATTGGAAAACGATAAAAACTTAACCGAAGAAAAAAAGAACATTGCCTTGTTTTGGGCAGATTGTCCAGGGGAAACGGCTACACCAGCAGGACATTGGATGTTTATCGCTTGTCAACTCATTGAGTCCAAAAAACTCAATTTGGAAGAAGCCGCCATCCTACTGGGAATGGTGGGGGTTGCCATACAAGATGCTTTTATTCAATGTTGGTATACCAAATATGAAGTCAATCTGGTACGTCCCAAAACATACATTCAAGAAGTGATGGATCATCCCAATTGGGAGCCTTATGTTTTTACGCCACCTTTCCCAGAATATGCTTCGGGTCATTCGGTTGTTTCTTCGGCTGTTGCCAATGTCTTGAGTCATCTGTTGGGAGATGCCATTGCTATTACGGATAGTACCCACGCTCGTATAGGATTGGCTCCTAGAAAATACACTTCCATCAAAGCAATGGCAAAGGAGGCTGCTTATAGTCGAATGTATGGAGGCATTCATTATTTGTATGCGGTTGAAGATGGTGTCAAACAGGGTGAGTGTGTTGCGGAGCAAATTATTTCAAAACTCAATATGCAATTGGATGAATCCAAATAAAACCATATTTTGTAAGTTGCTATTCCTTGGTCTGTTTCTTGCTTTTTCACTTAGTGTACACTCTCAAGTGGTCCAAAGGGAATTGCTCAAAGAAAACCATAGTGGACGCTTGAATAAATCTCTTAACTTTGAGAATCGTCCTATATGATTGGATGTTTCAGTCGATGGATAAGGGGAATTTTGGCAATGAAAAAGATGCCATTCCCAAAGTGTATTATGAGTTGGTATTGAAAGACAGTGAAGGACAAAGTAAAAGCTATCAGCTCAGTATAAGAGATTTGATTGTTTCGACTTATATTGACATCTTTATCAATGAGGACGATGCGAATCATTCGACTGTTTCGGCTATTTTTAACAAGACCAATCGATGGTTAAAATTAAAAACAACTTTGCCACTAAAATGTATGCGGGACACCGATTGGGAACGCAAAAACAATATTGACAATTTTGACACTTTGCTACAACACATTGTCGAACAAATTGACCAAAGAATAAAGCTTGACTGTGCAGAATAAAAAAGCCAATTTATGGTATGCTGTTTATG
>JAHDIA010000268.1:0-2071 GCA_020631035.1 Chitinophagales bacterium
AATGTATATGAAGACCTCAATTGTGATGGTGTTTACGATGGAGGCGAAAATGGTTTAGAGGGGATTGTTGTTTACTTGTATGACCAATATGGAAACATAGATGAATTTACTTATACCGATGCCAATGGTAATTACAGTTTCCCTAGTTTAGTTGGAGGTACTTATACTGTTCAAGTAGGACCTGGACCTGATGACTATACAGTTCCCAGTAATGAATATGAAGTGATACTTCCTGGTGGCAACGCTTATCCAGATGTACACTTTGGTTTTTGTCCTCCCGAATCCAATAGTTCTATTTCAGGCTATGTTTTTGTAGATATTGACGGTGATTGTGAGTTAGATGCCAACGAAATGGGAGTATCAGGAGTAGAGGTAACACTTTTTGGTCCCGATGGTTTCAAAATTGTGGCAGAAAGCAATGCCGATGGGATGTATGTTTTCAGCGATTTGCCAAGTGGTCTATATTCTGTAGTAATAGGGGAAACCCCCAATGGCTATACTTTAAGTGGCTTGAGTTATTATCCAGTTTCTGTAGATGCTAATGAAGCATCTTCACCTCAATATTTTTGCTACACTGCCAACGAAGAATTGTACGAAATCACAGGCTTTGTGTATGAAGACCTCAATTGTGACGATGTTCAGGATGGAGGTGAAAATGGTTTAGAAGGAATTGTTGTATACCTATATGATGAATATGGCAACATTCAAGCAGTAACGTATACAGACGCAAATGGTGTCTATAGTTTTGCAGACTTAATTGCTGGAAGCTATACAGTAGATGTTGGACCAGGACCAGAGGATTACACTTTGGCAGGAGCGGGAGAATATGATATAGTTTTATCAGCTGATAACAATAATCCAGATCCGCATTTTGCATTTTGTCCACCTTCTACCAATGGTAGCATCTCTGGTTATGTCTTTATAGATCTTGATGGAGATTGTGAATTGGACGAAGGAGAAGAAGTGCTAGAAGGAATTGAAGTAACTTTATATGGAGCAGATGGTTACAAAATTGTAAGCAGTAGTGATGCAACAGGATACTACTTATTCAATAGTTTGGCTAGTGGATTGTATTCAGTTGTCATAGGCGAAGGATATGGTACTTATGAATTGGTCAGCATTGGTATAGTGCCGATTACTTTAGGTATAAATGAAGATTATCCAATGCTTAATTTTTGCTATATAGACAATTTAGAATTGGGTAGTGTCACTTGTAGTGTATATGAAGATTTGAATTGCGATGATATGTATGACAATGGTGAGAGCTATCTTGAAGGCATCATCGTTTATCTTTATGATGAATATGGAAACATTATTGGCTTTGCTTATACCGATGCCGATGGCAATTGTACATTTACTGATTTGGTTCCTGGTAACTATACGATTGTTTGCAACAATGGTCCAGAAGACTACAATCCATCAGGCAATACAAGCTATGACATAGTAATTGGAAATGGGGAAAACCATTCTGGTACTTACTTTGGTTTTTGTCCACCAGAAACCAATAGTTCCATCGAAGGTTATGCTTTTGTAGACCTTGATGACGATTGTGAACTAGACCCAGATGAAATGCCATTGGCTGGAATCGAAGTGACACTCTTTGGACCTGATGGCTTTAAAATAGTTGTAGAAACAGACGAAAATGGATATTATATATTTCCTGATTTACCCAGTGGTCTATACTCTGTGGTTGTAGGTGAAGCAGGAGGCGATTATGAATTGGTCAGCATTGGAATTGTCCCAATCTCTTTAGATATAAATGAACATTATGGGCCTGTCAATTTTTGCTTTCTCGAAAACATTCAATTGGGTAGCATCTCAGGAACCATCTACGAAGACCTTGATTGTGACGGGATACAAGATGCAGACGAAATGGGATTGGCATATGTACTGGTCTTTTTATATGATGAGTATGGAAACATTATAGAAGTAAGCACTACAGATGAAGATGGAATGTACTCTTTTGAGAATCTAAGCCCAGGAGATTATCAAGTAGTTGTAGGCAGTGGTCCAACAGATTATACTGTTTATGGTGCTGGTGCAATTGATGTCACACTAGGAAATGGTGAAA
>JAHDIA010000268.1:2081-7879 GCA_020631035.1 Chitinophagales bacterium
TAGAACCAGAATTGGGCAGCATCTCAGGTACCGTCTACGGAGACAACAATTGCAATGATGTCTACAACTTCAACTTTGAAGATGGTTTGGAAGGCATCTTAGTTTCTTTGTATGATGAATCAGGTGAGCTAATTGCAGCAACTTACACCGACGAAAATGGTGACTATAGCTTTGGTGATTTGCCTGCTGGAGAATATGAAGTAGTAATAGGAGCTGGTCCAACAGATTATACGCACTCGGGTCCAACTTCTTATACTGTCACTCTAGGAGAAGGTGCCAACGAAACAGGCATCAACTTTGGCTTCTGCGCTCCCGATCCAGAACCAGAATTGGGTAGCATCTCAGGTATCGTCTATGAAGACAATACTTGCAACGATTTATACAATTCAAATAATGAAAATGGAATAGAAGGTATATTGGTCTCTTTGTATGATGAGGCAGGTGACCTCATTGCCATAGTCACTACAGATGCAAATGGCAACTATAGTTTTGACGATTTGCCAGCAGGAAACTATGAAGTAATGGTGGGTTATGGTCCAACAGATTATACACATTCTGGTCCAACTTCTTATACTGTCACTCTAGGAGAAGGTGCCAACGAAACAGGTATCAACTTTGGTTTCTGCGCTCCCGATCCAGAACCAGAGCCCGAATTGGGCAGCATCTCAGGTACAGTTTACGAAGACCTCAATTGTGATGATGTATTGGATGGAAATGAAATAGGTATTGGTGGTGTATTGGTTTCTTTATATGACGATGCTGGTAATCTTATTGCAGCAATCAATACGGATAACAATGGAAATTATACTTTTGATGATTTGCCAGCAGGAAATTATGAAGTAGTGGTAGGCAATGGTCCCACCAATTATACCCATTCTGGACAAACAGCTTTCTTAATCAATTTGGAGGAAGGCGAAGATGAAATGAACATCAATTTTGGTTTTTGTCAACCAGAAGTTGAGCCAGAACTTGGAGGAATTGGTGATTTCGTTTGGATAGATGACAATGGCAATGGTGAGTTTGATAGTGGTGAAATGCCACTTGCTGGTGTAACTGTTTTCTTATACGATGAAGACAATAATTTAATAGGAGTTACCACCACAGATGCCAATGGTTATTACTTTTTTGACAATCTTCCCAAAGGTACCTACTTTGTAGTAGTAGGTGGAGGTCCTGATGGATACGATTTAACAACTACCGAAATGTATGAAGTGGTGCTAGGAGATGGCGAAGTATTCCTTGATGCCAACTTTGGATTTACCCCACCACAAGAAGAATGTGAAACAACCATCGTATGTGACGCTCAAATAGTTTGTGTTGAACCTTTAGAAACGATAGAATTGTGTTTGGATGCTTGTGTACAAGATGATTTTACTTTTACAAACCACGAATCTACCTATCATTGTAGTGTACAAGAATTGCCCAACGGATGTTTGGCATACACACCACTTCCAGGAATGGAAACCATTGGACAAGATCAAGTAAACATAGAATTAGAAGACGAAAATGGAAATTGTTATTCCATTATTTTCAATATTACCATTGGAAATTGTGATGTGGAAGAGCCTTGTATTATAGATGCTGGAGCTTTAGAAGCTCTAGAAGAATATGTTTGTGAAGGGGAAAGCATTGAGGCTTATACAATTAGCTCGACTGTATCAACAGAAGGATACGAAGTAGTATATTTATTAACAGAAACATCAAGCTTAAACATTCTTGAAATAAGTGATGTCCCAGTATTCAATAATTTACCCATTGGCAATTATACGATCCACACTCTGGTTTATGATCCTCTTTGGATTACTCTCGAAAGTTTTACCAATGCTTTGCCCCTAAACGAAGTACTTATTCAAGGCGGTGGTAATGTCTGTGGATCGTTAATTGTTGATGGACCTCAGTTTATGGTCATTACTTGTGATGAACCTTGCAATGTTGATCCTTGTGAATTGGCAACTTATGATGACACCATTTGCCCAGGAGAAACCTTTGTGGTACATACAACAGAAGATCCTCTCGTTCCAGAAGGCTATCAATTAGTTTATCTTTTGGTTGATCCGACCTCTTACGAAATATTGGAACATTCTTATGAGCCGAGTTTTGTGGTAAATGAAATTGGCGAATACAGTGTCCACGCTTTAGTGGTACGTCCCAACGATATGGAGACAATGAATATGGCGCATCTATATGATTTGAGTGTGCAATTACTTCAGGGTGGAGGAGACATTTGTGCTTCACTGGGTTTGGTTGGTGTAAGCTTCTGGGTAGAAGATTGTACCCCACCAGTTGAAAATTGTAGCAATCCTCCAATGTACGATTGTATTCCACCTGTGACACCGAGTATATATTGTCCTGATTTCTGTGCCTTCTCTGATGGAACACCTTACGAAATTACAGAAGTCATTATGTTGTACGAATGTGGTTTGGAAATTTTAGACGATTGCATCCGATATGTTCCACTTCCTTTATTTGAAGGCGAAGACATACTGCAAGTAATTGCTTGTGCTCCAACAGGTGTATGTGATACAGTAGAAATCTATATTACTGTAGGGGAAGAGTGCAATCCAAATCCGAACAATCCACCTACAGCCATCAACGACAATGAATCAACTGATGAGGATACGCCAATTACCATTACAGTCTTAACCAATGACAGCGACCCAGATGGCGATGATATTTTCATTTGCAATACGGCTACTGATGCCATCGCTTCAAATGGTACAGTTGTACAAACAACCACTGGATTCATCTATACACCCAACCCTGGATTCACAGGCACAGATTCCTTTACGTATACCATTTGTGATGGCAATGGAGGAACCGACCAAGCAACTGTGACCATTACAGTACTTCCAGAAGATCCTGGACCTGTAACTTGCGAAACAGATGATCTTGAATTATGTGTATTGCCTTTCTTTGCGGATCAAACACCAACAGTCATTTGTATTGACTTCTGTACAGAAGGAATGGAAATTACAGATCACTCTTCTTTATATGCTTGTGGAATACAAGATGTAAATGCAAGCTGTTTTGAGTTCTTACCATTACCGAATTTTGAAGGAGAAAATCTCGTTTACATTACTGCTTGTAACAATCAAGGTTTTTGTGAAGAAATCATTGTGGACGTTACTGTAGGAAACTGCAATGGCAATACACCACCAGTAGCAGCAGATGACAACGCTACTTCTGACAATGGCAATTCTACAACCATCAATGTCTTGAGCAATGATTCAGACCCAGATGGAGACAACTTGTTCATATGCAATTTGCCAACAGATGCTATGCCAGCAAATGGAACTGTAACACAAACTTCAACAGGCTTTGTCTATACACCCAACCCAGGTTTTGTTGGAACAGATTCTTTCACCTACACCATCTGTGATGGCAATGGAGGAACCGATCAAGCAACGGTTTATATTACAGTTACAGAACCACCTGTATTCTGTGATGCAGACCAAGATTTGTGTGTGCCAACTTTCTTTACCAACCAACAACCCACACTCATCTGTATTGATTTCTGTGGCAATGGTATGGTCATCGAAGATTCTTATGCCATCTTTGAATGTGGCATTGAGGTCGTAGGCAGTACATGTCTTGAGTTTTTACCTTTACCTCTATTTGAAGGCAACAACGATATTTTCGTAACAGGCTGCAACAGCAACGGACAATGCGAAGAGGTAAATATTAACATCAATGTTACCGATAATTGTGATGGCGTACAACCACCAGATCCACCAAGCAACAATGCTCCAATAGCCATCAATGACGATGTTCAAACGGGAAGTGGCTCTGCAATTACAGTCAATGTATTGGGCAACGATTATGATCCAGATGGTGACAATATATTCTTGTGCAATTTGCCAACAGATGCAATGCCAATCAATGGTACTGTTAGTCACTTGGGCGGTCAACTCATATATACACCCAATACAGGATTTGCTGGTTACGACTCATTTACCTACACCATCTGTGATGGAAATGGAGGAACCGATCAAGGTACAGTAACCATTTACGTGGCTCCTGCATACAGCAATACACCACCTGTAGCCGTTAACGACAATGTTGAGACCGATGTGGACAATCCAATCAGCTTCGATGTCTTAGGCAATGATTATGATTTGGATGGAGACAATATATTTGTTTGTTCTAACAATAGTTCTTATGCTGCAAATGGTGTACTCACATTTGATGGCAATGGTACATTTACTTATACGCCAAACCCTGGATTTGTAGGAGTTGAAACGATTACCTATACTTTGTGTGACAGCAATGGCGGTACCGCAACAGGAACCATCTACATCACAGTCAATGGAGATACCAACTATCCACCAATGGCAATAGATGATTATGTTGAAACACCAGAAGGTACAGCAGTAACCATCGGTGTTGTTGGCAACGATGGAGACTTTGATGGCGACCCATTGTATGTATGTGGATTCACCAATCCTAGCTATGGTTCAATATATCAATCTGGAAACGATTTTGTATACACACCCAATGCTGGATTTGTAGGAACAGATGCCTTTACCTACACCGTATGTGATGGCAATGGCGGAACAAGTACTGCAACAGTCTATGTAACAGTTGCACCTGCTAGCAATACCAACAATCCTCCTCTCGCTTATGAAGATCAAATTTCAGCAACCTGTGGAAGCAGCTTGTACATAACAGTGCTAGGAAATGATTATGATTCAGATGGAGATTACCTTTATGTATGTGATTTCACCAATCCAGCAAATGGTAGTATCCAACAAGTAGGAGATCAATTCTACTATACACCCAATGCAGATTTCACAGGTTCAGATTATTTCAACTACACAGTTTGTGACGGACAAGGCGGCAGTGCAACAGCAAGTGTGTTCTTAACAGTCACTTGTCAAATTACACCACCAGCTCCAAATGTTTACGCATATGATGATTATACCTCTACTTTAGACAACGAAACCACCTACATCAATGTACTGAACAATGATAGTTATCCGTCAGACTGTGCCCCATCAGTTGCGGTTCTTTCACCAGATTACCAATACAATGGAACAGCATTGGTAACAGCCGATGGACAAATCATTTATGTACCACAATTGGGATTTGCAGGCATCGTTTACATTGATTACCAAATTTGTTGTAGTGGCGAATGCAGTACAGCAACCATCACCATCGACATCAGTGCCCACGGTCCTTGTACGATAGATGGATTTAGATTGCCAAACATCTTTACACCCAACAATGATGGAATCAATGACCTAATGAACTTTGCAGATCCAACAGTCATTAGCCGAACACCTTCGTCTATCACCCTGAGCATATACACAAGCAATGGTGAACAAGTATATCAAAGCGAAGAATTTGAGCTAGAAAGCGGTTGGGATGGTACTTACAATGGCACCCCATTGCCACAAGGAGCATACCTATACAGACTCGAAACCCAAGTTGGTGAACAAGCAGTCATTGAAGAAGGTTTTATCGAGTTGAGAAGATAGGTTCTTTGACAATTTTTTTGGGAATGGAGCATGAAGTGGTTCTTGAACAAATAGTAGGGAGTCACAGGCGACTGGATAGCTTGTTTAAGAAATACTCTCTTTCGCAAAAATTGTCAAAGAATGAAAAGATAAAGGATATTTGAAAAGCAACTTTAGATTATGTAAATAATCTTAATACTGAGTAAAATAAGTAAATATGTATTTTGGGTAGTAGATTTTTGTTCTATACAAAGAACGCACGGAGCCTGGTAGCCATAGCTACCAAGGGCGAGTACGAGATGCAGTATAGGACGAAAAGATGCACACAAAATGTATAGAAAT
>JAHDIA010000269.1 GCA_020631035.1 Chitinophagales bacterium
GCGTTGAATGATGATTGTATTGCGGCTACAGGAGGTCCAGCAGATATGATTGTGTTTTTTACGGATGGTAATCCTACTGCATATATTAATAATGCTGGAAATGCGATTGTGGCGGGTAACAATAACAGTGGTATTGCTACTTCTCTGGGACAAGCATGTCCTGCTGCTGCTGCTGTAAAAGGACAGGGTTCGCATCTACTTGTAGTAGGAGTGGGAAATGTAGAAAGTAAATACAATTCTAAGACTGAGTTTCTAGAGAACATTTCCAAACTAAAACCAGAGGATTTTGAAATGTTAAATAAAATAATTGAAAATAAAGGATTGTTTGATAAGATGGAAGATCTAAAGCAAGATTTAAACAAAATAGAAGGCGATTTGGAAAGTAGATTGAATGCAATAGAAAAAAAGATAGGGAAACCTTTAATAGATATGCCTGAAGATGCTTTGCCTATGACAGATAGGATCAAAAAAATAGAAGATGAATCTAAAATACTTGTAGAATCTCAAGAGAAGAAATATAACAACGCTTTAAGTAAGTTGAATGACTTGTTTCCGAATGTGGGTTCATTGTCTTTTTTAACGACATTTAATAAACATAAAGAAAACTATAAGAAACAAAAATATCTCTGGTCAGGTGTTTTTGTTGTAATTATGTGTAGTATGGTTTTGTATGTTCTATTTGTGATGAAATTTGCCGAAAATTTTGAAGATGCAATTTTAAATATCTTATTAAGAACTCCTTTGTTTATTGCAGTAACTTGGTTGGCACTATTTGCAAGTAAACAACAAAGTCAAAATAAAAGATTAGAACAAGAATATAGGCATAAACAAAGTCTTGTCGAAGCCTATGTTTCATATAAAAAAGAGTTAGAGAAAAGACAAGAAACAGATAAAACTGATAGGATGGTACACTATTTATTAGATTCTGTGGTTTTTAATATAGGTTTTAACCCTAGTGGAACATTAGATAAAAAAACACACTACACAGATCCTCCATTTGTTAAGATTGTAGATAAACTTACTAATAATGAAACTAAATTACTTAAAGATATTCTTTCTAAAAGTTATAAGGTTAAATTTTCTTCTTCTCAAGTAAAGCAAATTAAAGAGGTAATTGATAAGGAAGTAAAAGAGCTTATAGAAAAAGATAACATTGCTTAAAATAGATACATATAAGATGTCTCTCTTCTTTACAACTAAAACTATAAATAAACAAACAATGGAACCGACAAATGAAGCAATTGAAAAGTTCTCAGATGCAGTAGTATTTGGAGACTTGAAAGAAGCAAAAAGCTTGATCGCCAAATACCCGCAAATTGTAAATGCCAAAGACAAATATGGATTTACGGCTCTACACAATATAATGACAGAAGAACAATTTGAAATACTTGAATTGTTGCTAGTTGAAGGAGCCGATCCCAATGTAAAGAATGATGAAGGCATTGCCTCTTTACACCTAGCAGCCTGGGTCAAAAATGCGGACTTGTTATTGAAAGCTGGAGCGAATATAAATACAGTAGATTTGCAAGGCAATACGCCCTTACATATTTTGGCAGGTGACGGAGAAGAAAGAGCAGAAGTTATAAAGTTTTTAATTTCCAAGGGTGCAAACAAAGAATTAAAAAACAAAAAAGGCGAAA
This sequence comes from Chitinophagales bacterium, assembly GCA_020631035.1. Lineage (GTDB taxonomy): Bacteria > Bacteroidota > Bacteroidia > Chitinophagales > UBA2359 > JAHDGP01. The sequence continues at coordinate 1,641 of JAHDIA010000269.1, forward strand.
CCGCATTTGAAATTGCTCAATTAAGACATAGCGATGACGTTTTGGATTTGTTAAGATAATGTAGAGGAAATTCACGAATTTTCTCTCCGTAATAAGGTGAATTTCCCCTACGATGGGCATCGTTTTTTAATTATGGGGCAGAGGCACGTATTTTAGAAAAGGATGGTAGGCAGTGGCGTTTCTGGCATCAAATCTTACAGGATTATTTTTTGGGCAATCAGTTTTGATGTAAATGCCATATCTTTGAGGCATTAAAAAACTGTAAAATCAAAACCATTAAAAATGCAAGAATACTTATTGCTAGAAGATGAAGAAAAATATGTGTTGACTTATTGGTACATTCAGGTAGAGGGCAATACTCAGACCATTAGAGAAGGATTGATCAACCAGCCAGGTGTCGTTCAAACAATTACTTTTGACTCAGAAGATGAGGCGATTAAAGATGCGGAAAAACAAATTGAGGAAAAATTGGAAAAAGGGTATTGGGAAGAAAGTCGGCCTTTTCTGAATGATTTAATGCTTGAGGGAAATGAAGACTATGAGCACCAAATGACGATATTGGTCGATTTGGAGGATAAAGAAAAAGTAATTGAAATCATAGATCGGGTGTTTGAGTACCAAGAATTTTGTGTAGAAGCAGATACAGAGTGTAGGTATTACATCAATTATGTTGTTAAAAATCTTGATGATGTAAAAGAGCCATATAAACACATTTCTTTTTTCTATGAAGCTATGAAACGCTATCCTGAATTGGAAGAGAAGATTGCTGCCATTGAAACTTGCGTGAAGGATAGCAGCGATACCCGCCACTGGAACAAGCTTGTGCGGCAAGGAGGGGCGACGGCTACCCAAAAGGTAGACTAGCACCGACTATGCCAAACAGCTTGGTCCAGTGGTGAGTACAAGTCCCGACACAGTCGGGAACCTGAAAGGGCACGCCCTACTCACAAATATTCCCATTGGTATTGTTGACAAAAGTATTGCCACTTTCAACCAAGGTAACATTGCCTGTCGCACTCTCTTTTTTGGAGATACCACAGCCCAGACTATTCATAATTTCGCAATTGGAAATGACCAAGCGACTGACTTCGACATAACCATCTACCACAATATTGGCTAAGGGCAAATCGCAACAGCCCAGTTCGGCTCCACCTCCGTCGCTGATGATACAATGAGACATCACATTGCGTACGTCGTCGGAACTGATGATGAGTCCTGGCCAAAAACCAGCCAATGCCTCTTGACCTCTAAAGACAATTTTTTCAGTGGCAGTGCCATTGGCTTCTAGATAGCCAGGATTGCTATTCCAGCCTACATCAATGAATCCCGCAGGAGCAAATTCTAAGACCGCACCCGCTTCGATTTGTAGACCAGACATCAATTCAATCTCGTCCATAATCGTAATGGGATGCGCATTTTGTAATTTTTTCCAGAGCATCTTGCTACTGGCTTCTAGGCGAACGCCTGTCACTTTGATGGTCGAATTACCCGTTCCCCAAGAGGTCGTATTGTCCAATTCAACTACTGAACTAGCGGGAAGTTCCATTGCGCCTGTTGCGTTTTGATTAAAGGAGTTGTTGGTAAAACTCAATAGGTTGTTTGCAGCATCATTTTTGATAAACAAACCTAGTTGGGAGCCATTGCTAAATGTACAATTATCAATGCTGGCTCTAGCTTCATAAATGCTTTCGCCCACAACCAAGTTGGCGACCTCGCCTCCGTCAGAAAAAGTACAGTGACTAAAGGCATTGCGAACATCGGTTGAGTATAGGGTAATGCCATCCCAAAAACCAGGAATAGATTCTTCGCCTTTAAAGACAATGGGCTCACTGGCGGTTCCTTTGGCTATAATGGCGGCAGAGGATTCGATTTCCCATTTGGCTCCACTTTTGAAAGCAATGACTACCCCAGGATCAATGGTCAATACTGCTCGAACGTCAACGGAACCCTCTACTACATAATCAATGTCATTGGGATCGCTGTTGATGTTGGTCAATATTCGATCTTCTGTAATATTGGCATCTATGAGACTACTTGCTTCGATTTGCATTTCATCCTCATCGTCCATATCATCATCTGTGGTACAAGCTGGAATCAACAAAAACAATAGTAGGCATGTGTATGAAAAGGAAATGCCTTTAAAATTAAATTTAAAAAATACTTTGAACATAATGTGAGTGTTTTAGAAGTTGAATTTTATGTGTTTTATTTCTGTAAAATGATTTTCTTAATTACTTTGCTCTCTTCATTTTGAATGCTGATAAAATACAAACCATTTGCAAAGTCATGTAAATGAATGGGCTGAACAATTTCTTGTGATGGCATCGTTTGAGCCTCCCACAAAATCTTGCCCGATACATCCGAAAGATACAAATGATAGCTTGCTAGTTCTTGGGTTTTAATTGTTAAATTTACTTGCCCATTGCTAGGATTGGGCGATAAGGCAAGAGAAGCAATGCCCAATTCTTCTAGTCCCGTTGCATCTATTACCGTAATGTAATCATTCTTGAGTTCCACATCATTTCCAAAGGCATTGGTGACCGTCAAACTCACCGAATAAATTCCCTCATTTTCGTAGAAGGTCGTATGTGGTCCAGGACCAGTAGCGTTTGGAGTAGCAGCTCCTGTAAAAATCCATTCCCAAGTATCGGGTAAGTTGTTGGACAGTTCAGTAAAGGTAATTGGCTGAAAAGTATTGATGCTGGTCTGACTCGCAATAAAGTTGGCAGTTGGCGGCAGACCATCGGCACTGACTGTAATAAAATCTTCTTTGGTCATCAAATCGCTGCCCGCCTCATTGGTGACAATCAAGGAAATATCGTAGGTTCCAGGCGTATCGTAATTGACAATATGTGGACCTTCGGTATTTGCTGAGGACGGATTGCCACCAGGAAAGGACCACTGATAAGTTGTTGGTTCATTGCTAGAGGTACTGGTAATGATGATGGATTCTCCCGTTGAAATTTCGGTTTCATTGCTATTAAAATCTGCTATAGGTGGCAGTATTTGTTCCGTAACCGTAATGAGGTCTTCTTGTGTCAATACATTGCTCCCTGCATCATTGGTGACAATGAGCGAAACATCATAGGTTCCAGGCGTATCATAGTTGACAATGTGTGGACCCGCCGTATTTGCCGAGGATGGATTACCCCCAGGAAACGACCATTGATAGCTTGTTGGTTCATTTTGTGACTGACTGGTAAAGACTACATTCTCTCCACTGTAAATCGTACTTTGATTGGCTGTAAAAAGTGGAACTGGTGGTAAGTTGGCAGGATTGACGGTAATATAATCCTCCTTGAATTCAATGGCTGTCCCTGATACATTGCTCGCTTGTAAAGCAACATCGTACATACCGCTTGTGTTATAAATGACAGCGTGCGGACCAGGACCCGATGCTGTGGCAGGATTACCGCCTTCAAAAGTCCACTCAAGGCTAGTCGGATTATTGGTCGAAGTATTGGTAAATACAATGGTGGTCATTTCTATTACCTCAGTAGTCGAAGCATAAAAATTAGGTACAGGTGGCAAGACTGCTTCGGTTACCACAATTTCAGCTGTAGCCACATCACTGGCAATTGCATTGGAAACCAAAAGCTGTATTTGGTAGGTGCCCGCTTGTTCAAAAATCACTGTTGGATTGGCTTCGGTCGAACTACTAGGAGTTGCAACTGGTCCTGTAAAAGTCCACTGATACACATCGGGATTGTTGGTGGAGGCATCGGTAAACTGAACCGTCAATGGTGCATCTCCACCCGCAGGAGGATCAAAGCTAAAACCAGCCACAGGTGGTTGAATCGCTTCTTCAATATTGACGGTGTAATCTTCGACTTCACCAAAAAAAGAAGCGGGTGCAGCACAAGCACCAACAGCCGAAACCCAACTCATAACAATGCGCATTCGGCTTTCTCCATTGAGTGCAGAAACTGGAACCGTCAGTTGGCCGTTGACTGGGTCAGGAGAGGCACTGCCCGAATCGTAGACCAATTCATTGGGATCAAAAGTACTATTTTGATTAAGGTCGATGTAAATTTGCCAATACTCATTGTAAGGGCTTACATAATCAGGAGTCAATGTGAAAGAATAAACTTCTTCCTTGACAAAATTTAGTTCTCTATTGGTATAATCTCCATACCCACAATTACTATTTGACGCATTGGAAAAACCACCAAACAAGACATTGCTGATCCATTCAAGATCACCTTGCCCACTTGTTTCGCAATAAGCTCCCAATCCATTTCCACTGGCAACAATGTCAATGGTATAATCCTCAACCTCTCCTTCGGCAAAAGCTCCACAAGGACCAGTGATGTTAGCAAAACTCATAGCAATGCGCATACGAGTTGTACCACTCAAGGCATTTGCAGGAATGGCAATACTACTTACAATGGCTTCAGAATTTGTTTCAGACAATACCCATTCACCCTCATCCAAAAAATCATTGTCTTGATTAAAATCAATCCAAACTGCCCATTTTTCTACATAAGGCGAACCCGAAAAACCAGGCGTCAATGTAATGTCAAAACTTTGTCCTTTTGGCAAACTACGAGGATAGTCCTCAGAGATAAAATAGCCATTGTCATTCCCTGTCTCCATATCAGTACAAGCAAACTGCACCTCTTGAATCCACTCAAAAGCCGTCGAATTGCCCGAAGATTCACAATACTGTGTTTCTGTAGGAGTACAATCGCTGACGGTCACCAAAAAAGTAGCCGATTCAGACGGACAAGGTGGCGAACCAGGTCCACCAGGATAGGTACGAGTCACTGTATATTCAGTCGTAACTGTAGGCGATACATTAAAGCCTCCAGGTACAGCCGTCGCATTGGTCGTAGGCGAAATAGAGAGCGTACCACAATCCACACACATAGGTGGACACCCACCAGGACTCGCAGGACCCAGCGGAGGTTCAGGCAAAAAAGCAAACTCTCCCAAACAAATATCATATTGAGCCGACAGACTCAGCGACAACAAAGCACAGATACAAAATGATCCCCAAAAGTGTAGCGTTTTGAACATAGCAATATTTTTTGCGTAATTGTCAAAATAGACACAAGATTGGACGGTCTCAATTGAGGATATTTGAAATGTGATTTATAGAAACACCGTATATAGATGTATTGGGTCAGTTTGAATGTATAGTCGGTAGGGAAAATGTACGAATTTTCTTTACATTTGGGTAAGGGAGAAATACAAATGATTAACACGGAATGCTCATTCCTTCGTGGGTCGGTGTCTCCCAGCTGTCCGCTTGTACTTACTAGCTCACTAGCCCATTCGCCATAGTCGGAGCTAGTCTTCGTTCCTCAGCCGTCACTCCTTCTTGGCTCATAGGGCTATCTCACTAGCAGGTACCGCTGCCATCTGGCGTAGGAGGACTAGGACAGTTTGTTATGGCAAAATGATGGGTTAATGCTGACTTTTGAGGAAATTGAAAAATTTAGATTTAATCCTTCTAGACAAAGAAATAATAGATTTGTCTTTTAATTCAATACTTCCTTCTTTGTTTATTTTTTTTATATGGTCTATGTTTACAATGTGTGATTTGTGTACTCTAAAAAAAGTTTGAGAATCTAAAACCTCTTCAAAATAAGCCAAGGATTTGGAGCAAAGATATTTGTCTTGAGACAGGGTAATGATACGGGTGTAGTTGCCATCGGCTTCTAGTTTTAAAATATTATCTGTATTTTCAACACAATAACCATCTTTGACAGGAAGCAATATTTTTTTTGATTTTTCCTCTAGCAACATTCTCAAATCCTTACTTTTTTCTGACTTGTACAAGTTCTTTCTTTTAAATTTATATTTAGCGATGGTTGCTTCTAGTTTGTTTATACTAATGGGTTTTAAAAGATAATTTAAGGTGAGAAAATCAAAAGCCATTTCGTAATATTCACTATGGGCGGTGACAAAAATAAGCTCATAAGGAATTGCCTTTGTTTGTTCTAATACATCAAAACCTGTCCCATCGCTTAAAGTAATGTCCATAAATACAAGTTCAGGTTTGTGGCTGTGAATCAAATCAATAGAGGATTGTACATCTCCTGCAAAACCCAAAATACTGAGGTCTGGAATATAGGACTCAATGATTTTAATTAAGGTATTTCTTGCGCCAATTTCATCTTCTATTATACAAGTACGTATTTTAGTCATTGGTTTATGTGTTTGTCTTTCAAAAGTTGTTTGTTTCTACTGGAATCATTAACCATACTTTTGTTCCACTAGGTTC
>JAHDIA010000270.1 GCA_020631035.1 Chitinophagales bacterium
TTCTATTGTTCTACGCCATTCCTGTAGACCAACAAATGGAAGAATTCAACTCTGGAATTCTATTGTTCATCATACTCATCACCAGTTTGGTAATGACCTTTGGGCTCATTGCGTCAGGAGGTAGAAAACAAGAAGAATTGGCAGAAGCCACCGAATTGGCAACCCCTGTTGTCACAGACGATTCTACAGGCTACGAACAACAAATGGATACTCCTGAAAACCGACAAGAAAACATAACAGATACTCAAGAAGATATTCATTAATAAAAAAAATGAGTTATAAATTATGGATTGTGAATTGGACATCTTGGATAGCCAATTTACAACTCACAATTTATAACTCATAATTATTAGGACAAAATTTTTGTTTGAAGTGCAAATCTCTTCTCAATTTTGACTTCCCCATAACATTAACTTTTTACCACTCCCAAGTCTACCAGATAACCCGAATGTTTGCGAATGTTCAAGACTGTATTGTCTTCAAAAATGTCCTCGAATACCTACCAATTTCTTTTCAATACTAGGGGTCTTATCAAAGCTCAAACTCTTTACTTTTGTAGGATAGCTTTCTACAGGATATTTAAACTCAAAAACATCATCTATGACTGAAATGTATTGATGGTATTCTTCTGGCAACAATTCCGCACATTGATCCTTCACATCTAGCAAATCAATAGAGTCATCTATTTCATTTTTTAACATCCTTTGCCAGGAAGTTTTATCAGAAAAAGATTCTTTTAATTCTACTTCAATCAAACCAGCCAATTGACGATAAGGCACCTCTGCCAAAACAATGGCTCTAAAAGCCCCTTGATCTATCCATCTAGTGGGCATCTGATCCTTTCGAGTTACACCCACCTTAACCTTATCAGTAAGTGCCAAATAAACAATGTGTTCCTGAAAATGAAATTCCTTTTCCCACTCAGGATCACGCCCTTTTCCCTCATGTGCCTCACACAATTCTGGTCGTATAATACAAGGTGAGTTTCTAGGTGATTTCATAAAACAATTGTAGCAAAATCCTTGAGCAAAAGACTTCTTAGTCAATTTACCACAAACCACACAATTGATTTGGTTTAAATATTCTAAGGAAATGGTATCACCTACCAATTCATTCATCACCAATTCTGACTCCAATTGCAATCTGTATTGCACTGGATCATAACCAAAAACCTTCATTTTTTTCAAATTACCCTTCACTGTCTACTATTTTGTTCAATAAACCATACACATTATATGTATTCCATTATACAAAGCTATATTGCTTTATACAAACAGTAACTTACTCATTTTCCTCAACAACTGTACTACATAATAGCCAAAAAAATAACATTACCCTTAAATCCACATACGAAAACATATAGTTTTTGCTTAATATATCCACTTTAAATATTAACAATCAATCCAAAAAACATATATAATAGTTAAATAAGTTTTTTTTTGTATTAAAAAAGTCTTTGATGGTATTCTTTTTGCTGTACAGCAAGGTACAGGGAAAAAACTACTGGAATAACACTTGTTATTATTCCACAACTTACGCACAACTACTCGTACATGAAGCAACTAACTATGGTGTTGAATCCAAACTCAACCAATGTTGAGTTATTAAAAGAACTCAGGCGCTATAAAGAACTCTATGGAGAACTGCCGCCTGATTACAATTTTGATAGTCCATTTACAGAAACGACTGTAAATAGACTGCTCTCTCATTTTCAGCAAGTCAATGATTTGAGCATTCCTTTGTCTGAAAGGGATGTAAAGGAACTTCAAATTGACCTCTTATCCCAATTCCCATTTTACATTGCTTGGAAAGACATCAATGGTGAATACTGCGGTTGCAATCGCAACTATGCCACTAGACTGGGGCTAAAAAATCAAAGTGCCATCTTAGGCAAAACAGATTTTGATTTATTTGACAAGTCCCAAGCCCTTCACTACAAAGACCAAGACCGCAAGGTCCAATTATCAAGTCAGGCTGTTTTTGATGTGGAAGAATTTTCTGAAAATGACCAAAAAAGTATGCTCAATACATGGAGATATCCCATCAAAGATGAGCAAGACAACTTATTGGGCATATTGATTTTCTCCCTCTTTAGAAACGATTCACCTCTGGTCATCAAACAAATACAAAACAACGAACGACGCTTTCGTTCTTATATAGAAAATAGTTCTGATTTGGTTTCAGAATTGGATGTACATGGAAACATTCTTTTTTCTAGCCCATCTGTAGTCAAAATATTGGGTTATGAGGCTGCTGAACTCCAAGACAAACCCCTCAGTCAATTTGTCCATCCCGAAGATTGGATTGACTTGCACCAATTTTTCCCCAATATTCACGAAAAAATAACAGTCGAATATCGCTTCAAGAACAAAGAAGGCAATTGGCGGTACATTGAATCAGTCATTTCTCCATTAACAGAATACAAAAGACATATTGTCAATAGCCGAGACATCACCGAAAAAAAACAAATGGTCAGCATTTTGCAGGCCAACAAACAAAAGCTAGAAGACTTAGTCAATGAGCGTACCGCCAAACTCAAAGCTTCCAATCGTTTATTGGAACAATTTGCACGTTTAGCAACCAAACACCTCAAGCAACCCCTACGCATCATCGACCATTACCTCAGCATCATTGACGATCGCTTGCGTAAAAGACCTGAAGATGAAGCTGAGGTAGAACTACTACAATTTGCTATGAATGGTGTAGACCAACTACACCTTATGCTAGAAGGTATCCGTCAATACTCACGTTTGAATACCGAACATAGCCGTCCCAAAGATTGCAATCTAAATGAAATTGTCGAACAAGTAAAACAATATTATGGCCTAGAGATTTACCAAAGCAATGCACAAATCATTTGTAAGAACTTGCCCAATATCAAGGCATATCCTATTCAAATGACCCGCTTGTTTCAAAATCTGATTGGCAATGCATTAAAATTCCGCAAGCCAAATACCAGTCCTATCATTGTCCTTTCTTGTCAAGAAAATGGAGATTACTACCAATTTTCTGTCAAAGACAATGGCATTGGTTTTGACAATTCCAGAGCAGTAGAAATATTTGATCCTTTTGTACAAATCAATGATTTTACACATTATAGAGGAAGTGGATTAGGTTTGGCCATTTGCAAAGAAGTCATTGAAGGACATGGAGGCCAGATTTGGTGTTATGGTGAAATCCACAACGGTAGTGCTTTCTACTTCACATTAAAAAAGAAATTAAAACAGTTAGTACACTAACTAAGTATTATTATAAAGGATGCTTTGAGCTTTTGCTCAAGGCTCATACCTTGCAATAATGGGAACAGCAAGTAACATTCAAGTGCCAGTACAAACTTAAGTATCTATCAGACTATTTCGGTAGTTCTGATGATACTTGCACTTGGATGTAAATAAAAAATTAGCTTCTATTTTTTCGCCAATTACTCACACTTGGTCTATTGTCATTGTTTCCGCCAACTTTAGAATTTTTCTTGTTTTTTTCCAAGTAAGCAATTGCCAACTGAGCAGCCACCCAAGATTCTTTCTCATCACTCTTGCTCAAAAATTCTGGCTTAAAATGATTTTTGATAAAATGTGTATCTAGCTCTCCTTTTTGGAAGTATTCATTTTCCATCACCCACTTGCCAAAATCCAAAGTGGTTTCTATACCTGAAATGTGGTAATCGTCAATGGCTCGAATCATTTTTTCGATGGCCTCTGAACGACTTTCAGCATAAGTAATCAACTTGGCAATCATAGGATCGTAGTAAATGGGAATATCCATTCCTTCTCTAAAACCATCGTCTACTCGAATGCCATCTCCCAAAGGAGGTTGATAGGTTTTGAGCGTACCAATATCAGGTAAAAAATTATTGGTAGGATCTTCGGCGTACACCCTTAACTCAATAGCATGGCCTTTGATGCTTAAATCCTCTTGCTTAAAACTCAATGCTTCTCCCCTAGCTATTTTGATTTGCTCCTTTACAATATCAATTCCTGTTATCTTTTCGGTAACAGGATGCTCTACCTGTAAACGAGTATTCATTTCTAGAAAATAGTAGTTGAGTTTTTCATCAACCAAAAACTCAACCGTTCCTGCTCCAAAATAATCACAAGAACGGGCGACATCTATTGCACTCTGCCCCATTCTTTCCCTCAAATCTTCTGTCATAATAACTGCTGGAGCTTCCTCAATCACTTTTTGGTGACGTCTTTGAATAGAACATTCTCTTTCAAAAAGATGAACAATGCTTCCATGTTTATCTCCTATGATTTGGATTTCAATATGACGAGGTGAACTAATGTATTTTTCGATGAAGACAGCTCCATCACCAAAAGCAGATTTGGCTTCACTAATGGCAAGTTGCATCTGCTCTTCTAGCTCTGCTGCTTCATTGACAATGCGCATTCCCTTTCCCCCTCCACCAGCAGAGGCTTTGATCAATATGGGATATCCAATGCCTTCAGCGATTTTTTTGGCTTCTTGAGGGTCTTCAATGGCATTTTCGGTTCCTGGCACCATTGGAATATCATAATTGGCTACTGCTTCTTTGGCTGCCAATTTGCTCCCCATAATTTCTATTGATTTGGGCGAAGGACCAATGAACTCAATGCCTGCTTCACTGACCTTTTTGGCAAAGTCTGCATTTTCAGAAAGGAATCCAAAACCAGGATGAATCCCATCTACATTGAGTTGTTTTGCGATTTTTAATATTTTGTCTCCCAAAAGGTAAGATTGAGCTGAAGGAGGTGGACCTACACATACTGCTTCGTCTGCATAAAGTACATGAGGAGCCATTCGGTCAGCTTCAGAGAATATAGCAACGGTTTGAATGCCCATTTCTTTGATAGAACGCATCACTCGGAGTGCAATTTCGCCTCTATTGGCAACAAGAATTTTTTTCATGATGATTGTATTGAAGGGCAAAAATAGGCAAGAAAACAAGAAGAAAAAAAAACAGGGCGACAATCCTCAAAGTGCTGCTCAACTCCCCTTCAAAAAAACAACACGATGTACAGATCGCCACCCATTCTTTAATTACGAAAATATTTTACAGTTGTTTACTTATTTCTTAACGATTTTCAACATTCCTCTACTTTCTTCTGATTCTAAGTAAATTACATAAACACCTGATGTATATATATCTTCTAATTCAAATTCAAATTGATTGTTACCCGACTGAATGTGTACTTCCTGTTCAAAAAACACTTTACCTGAAAGATCTTTGATACTGAACGTGGCAAGCTCTGATTTTAAAGAATAGACCTTTAGGGTAAAATACTTGGCAACAGGATTGGGGTAAGCTTCTAGATTGACAGCTCTAATGTTCTCAAAACCGCCCATTTCTACCCCTACAAAGTCGTGTCCATCCATCAAAAAGACGTTTTTTTGGATGTTTTCTACTTTAGAATTGCGTTTAATGATGTCGGCAAAGGTGGTTTCTTTGATCCACTTTTTGTCTTCCTCACTCAATGCATAATCAGATTCATAATAATAACGATCCCCATCTCTCAAGTTTTCAAACTGCCTCTTTAAAATGGTCATAATCAATTCCCCTACTGCCGCTCCATCCATAATGTCTTCTGATAACATACCCGCCCAAGGATCAATATTGTTGATATCATTGTCGTATACTTGTTTGAGTGTAGTTGCCAAATCAGGATTTGAAGAAATCTCCCAAAAATCTGTTTTTCTTGGCAAACCAAAAGCCTCTCTAATCGAATTGTAATCAGGTAGCCCTCTTTCTCTACCTCTTTGGAGGTTGAGCGAGACAAGGTCTAAACCTCCTGCTCCTGGTGGACCAAACAAAAAGTTGCGCAAGGTATTGACTATTTTAGTATCAAAGGTCTGTTGCATTTGACTCGCCATACCTCTAAAAACTGGTGCAATCCCTCCCTCTTCGGTAATGATTAAAGGATTAAAAAAGGCGTCCTTTAAGTGTATACTACCATAAGAAATAGAATCGCCATATTCATCTATACGCATAATTTGCTCATTGACCAATGAATGTCCCAAACGAAATGCTGCTGCTGAAAAGACATTCATAATAGACGGATCAACATAAGGATCATAGCCTTTGTATTCATCTATTTTTATGCCCAAAGATGGCAGCCATTCTTCATATACAATGGACTGTATCAGTCCTCCTACTAGCTTTCTTACATGTTGGTAAATTTGTTCATCACTCCAAGCAGGATGCTCCAAGAAAACTTCGTCACACAAACGATTGTGTTCTCTCACAAACAAAGTATGTAGTGATGCCAAACTGGGTTGTTCATTGGCTCGAATGTCACCTGCTATAAAATGTCTCACAGGCGGTTCGCCTTCAAGCAACATAAATGGTGCATGCTCGTCTACTTCACTAAACAAATTCCCATCTACTGTATTAAATGGTAAAAAACCTCCTTCAGATGTTTTTAATTTTCCTCCCTTAAAAGTTCTGAGCCACTCGGCTCTTTCGTCCTCCGATCCATAAACTCCTGAACCGTCAATCCAGTGAGTAATGTCATTGATGTGTCTTCTAGGATTTTGAGGGGAAGTACCAGAACTTGATACAGATTTGGAACGCCTCATCGGTATTTCTACTGATGCTGTACAGTCAGGGTCAAAGACTGCATCGCATTCTGGAACCTCAATAGGAATGAACTCATCAAAATTATCGTCATTAAACGTAATATCATGGTCAAGAAACTGACCAAAAGACCAAGCAAAGTCAGTTAAGAAAAGATTGCTTGGTAAAAAGTTGTCTTGTCCGAAAATCCGATTGCTGATTTCTCTAGGATTGGGTCTATCTTTTCCCGTAGGTTCAGATATACCATCTGCATAAGTTGGTGTCAAAAAATTTCTAAATTGCGAACCTGCTTGTCCCCAATGAGTATGTACTAAATTATTATGACTTCCATCAAAGCTACGATTTTCCTGAGCGTACGTAGATAAACACATTGCTAGTGCAATGCCTACAATAAAATTGCTTTTCATACAAATACGGATTATGCTTGGCAAAAAATGAGTGGAAGGGTATTAACTTGGTAAATGTCTCATAAAATATTGTACACATTGCACAATAAAGCATTAGGTTAGGTAAGACAACTGTTGAATCAGTATATTGATTTATACGATTTAGATTTTTTTTTGTGACAATTATAAATTTAAAATTCTATCTTATTGCTTACATAAGTTTTAGATTAAAATTTAAACAGATGATTTACAGAAACTTACAACGACATATCTAAAAACCATTTTATTGTCAAATTGTCGAATAAAAAAAGCTTTTTTTAATAAAAAGATTATTTGTAGGCATTTATTGAATCAATTTTCTTGAGTCAATTCTTTGTAAAAAGGTATGTTTTCTAAAAAGTTAAATTGCCCATTTTTTAAATCTATTCGACAACAAAAATGTTGTAGCCCATTGGTAACTAATAAATGTGCCACTTGGTAAACAAGATTGTAACGGGCGACCTGTTCAAAGGTCTCTTGACTTATTTTAATTTCTGGAGCTTTGCATTCGGCTATCAAAATTGGTTGAGCATTGACATCAAAGACCATCAAATCAGTCCGCCTTTTCATTTTGTTGAGGATCAATTGTTTTTCTACATTGATGCGTCCTTTGGGATAATGTCGTTCTTCTATTAAAAAATGAATGAGGTGTTGTCTAACAATTTCTTCTGGTCCAACAACAAGGTATTTTTTTCGGATGATGTCGAAAATGTATTCTTTGTCTTCAATGGTTTTGTATTGCAAAGCGTATTCAGGAAAATTTAAACGTCTCATATTGTAAATATCATAGTGTAGGATGTAGCGGAAGGAAAAAAGCTAAGATGCAGCACCCAGCCTTGCGAGTCTACGCCCGATAGAAGCGGTTGCCATGCAAA
>JAHDIA010000271.1 GCA_020631035.1 Chitinophagales bacterium
ATTTTTTAACCTTAAAATTTACTTAAAGATGAAGAACTTTTTTCAGTTAATCGGCTTAATTATGTTATTTGCTTTGTGTACCAATAGTGATATTGTTGCGCAAGAAACGGTCAATGGAAAATTGACTGTTAATCAAAGCAATGCGAGTCAATCAGCCGCTCAAGTAATCACTCCGAGATTTGGCATGTTGATTGACAATGCCTATACAGGTAGTAGCAATGCCTACTCTATTGTTTGTAGAAATGCGGGGACAACAGTCTTTCAAGTATTCAACGATGGGAATGTACGAATTGGAGATATGAGCTTTGCAAAATCTACCGTTGGCGATTACAAATTGTTTGTCAAAGGCGGCATTTTGACCGAAAGAGTTAAAGTCGCTGACTATGATACAGACAAATGGGCTGACTATGTATTTGCTGAAGATTATGAGCTAAACAGCATCGAAGAAGTAGCTAAATTTGTGAAGACAAACAAGCACTTACCCAATGTTCCTTCTGCTCAAGAAGTTGGCGAGAATGGCTTTGAATTGGCAGAAATGGATGCTACTTTGCTTCGTCAAATCGAGGAATTGTGGCTGCATACCATTGCAACAAATGAACGATTAAATCAAGAGAAAACTGAGCTACAAGCTAGCAATCAGGACTTGATGGAGCAATACCAGTTGTTGTTACAGAGAGTGGAATCATTAGAAGCTCAGAAGTAAAACAAAACATTTAATGAAACAAGGAACAAGAGCGTACAAATAATCGGTAAGGATACAAAACGATGATCACTTCCTTAACCATTTTAACGATTAACGACTAGCTGTACCAGCCCAACTACTTGCTTGGAATATACCTACAAGCAAACTAGATTACAAGCTGATATAATTTTAAATTTACTAGCAAAACATTATTGCTAGACTGGGAAAGCTATGTCTTTTGTACTGCTTTGGTTCCTTATTTCCTCACCTTTTTAAAACCAAAGTAAAAATGCAAAAAATATATTTTAGTTTATGGATGCTCTTTGCCACTTTGAGTAGTCTATGTGCCTACAATACGGAATTGGAGGCTGTGAGTTGTGAAGCAGAGATGAGCATGACTGATGATTGTTATGATCAGAATGGCGACCTCATCATAACAAATTTTGAAACTAACTTTGAACGTCAACCGTACTTACAAAACTTACTCTCTTTTGAAGAAGGAACAGCACAAGTTGTAATTAAATGGAGAATTGGATTAGCACAAGAAGATGCCGTAAACACAATAGATGAGTTAGATCAAGAGTCAATATGTTATGATGTTCCATTTATTCATGCAACAGGATATTATGCCAATACAGATTATATCACTACCTATGAAGAAAATGACAATTTCAAAGAAGATGTAACTGATTTACCTGATTTATTAGATGGCAACTCTCAATATTTAGACTACCAAATTTGTCTCTGGGAAGTAATTGACCCTACAATTAGTGACGAGATTAATCTTGATTCAGAAATGTGCCATATTGCTTCTTCTAATGGTAATTTAACTCGAACAAACAAAACATATTGCAAGTTGTTCACATACAAAATGTATGATAATGAGGAAGATGATCTCCATAAAACAAGAAAATACCCTGTTGCATTTCCTGGAATGGATTTTACTTTTAAAAGTGATCAAGTTTTGACCTCTAATACTACCTATAAATACATTGTATCCTGTGATGCTAGCAGCCCTACAGTTACAGGATATTTTACGACCCCTCCTAATCCTGGTACAGCTTTTAGTAATGATGATCCTTTAAAAATATGGGTACAAGGTGATGCTGGTTCAGCCAACGGAGATCAAGGTAAAATGAAAGAAGCCTTCTTAAAGTACACTCAAAACTGGGAAAATTTCACAAATGATACTGAAGGAAGTCAGCATTTCAATGGTACAGACCTTATACTAAGTTTAGGAGATAATGCTTATGGGGGTTCAGTACCAACAGATGTTGATGAAGGAGCAGACTATTCTTTCCAGGAAGCTTTATTTGATCCTTTTGAAAAAATTTTAAAATATATACCTTACTTCCCTGCTTTAGGTAATCATGAAACAGCTTATGGACAAATACAAGACTATTACGATATTTTCGACCTTCCTGTTTACAATGGTACTATTGATGTCACAGATAATGGTGAAGTTGTTTCAAATGACTTAGAGACTGAAGAGTTTTATTCTTTTGATTATGGAAATGTTCATTTTATTTCTTTAAACTCACAAGCTGAAAATGATTTTCAAATAGAACATATGAAAGTCTGGTTAGAAAATGATTTGTGTACTAATGCTAATAATAGTGATACAAAATGGACAATTGTCTATGCCCATGCTCCAATATTTACTTCAGGACCTCGTGAAAATAGAAGTACTTGGAATTTAGCACTTGATGGTGATAAGGCCGAAGGATACATTGAAACAATGGCTATTGACATGATGCAAATTTTACAAGATTATGATGTTGACTTAGTACTTAGTGGGCATAATCACATGTTCGAGCGTTCCTATTTCTTAGAACATTTAGAAGGTGTTACTGATAGTGATAATACTAATGATGTTAGTGTAAATAATAATACTAATGAAGTTACAGATTTATACAATAAAGTCAAAGTTCTAGATAATGATGATGATTATAACAAGACTGGAACATCGAATAATGGTACAGTCTTCATCACCTGTGGGTCTTCTTGTAAACATGAAAGAATATATGACTCAGATCATACTCAAAGTTCAGATGCAGCTTGTAATGAAGTAATCTTTAAGACTTATAATACTAAGTTTTTCGACCATCCTGTGATGAAACAGTTTTATGATGAACAATGTGGAGTATCAGACGAAGATGAAGATATTGATGTTATAAATGGAAATAGAGCTCTCATAGACATAGGTTCTCTATCTATTGAAATTACAGAAGACCTCCTCACAGGTAAATACATAGGTTTCGATGACAATGGAAATTTTGTAGAATTGGACGAATTTACTATAAACAAACCTTCTTCAAGTTCTGCTTCTATAATAACATCTATAACTGCTAATCTGAAAGTATATTTAGAAGGAGCCTGGGCGGCACCCTCATCTGAAGGTCTAATGTCTACCTCATTGTATGATGCAGGCTTACTTCCTTTGTCCCAACCTTACAATGTTGCTCCCTACAATTATGATGGAAATGAAAGTGTTACCGAAATGCCTGACAATGTAGTAGATTGGGTACTAGTTGAGATTGGTGAAGGAGAGATTGTAGAGATTGACAATAGTGCTAAGTTCCAACTAAATGCCCCTGAACAAAAAGCTGCTCTTTTATTAAGTAATGGAAATATCATTAATCCTTCTACTTCGGAACCATTGATATTTGATAATTTATATTCTAATACTGAGTATCATATAGCTATTAGACATAGAAATCATCTAGATATAGTTTCTAATGAACCATATATATACCATCCTTGTAATCCCAGTATTAATATAGATTTCACTACCTCTAGTGAGATAACAGCGGGGCTATTTCAAATAAAATTAATTGAAGACATAGATGCCTATGCCATGTATGTAGGTGACTATACTCAAGATGGGATTATACAAGTTTCTGATCATGATGCTTGGAAAGACAATCCTGCTCAACTCAATGGTTATTATATTACTGATGGCACTCTAGATGGTATTGTTCAACTTACTGATGATGATGTTTGGCGTCCAAACAAAGCTAAGATAGGCTATCTTACTTCTCCAGATGAATAAACCATCCATCTCAACCACATTTAATCAACTTAAAAAAGAAAATAAAATGCAAAACATATTAAAATATATGCTCCTAATGCTGTGTTTTACGGTCAGCTTGGGAGCCTTTGCCCAAGGGGTAGAGGTCAAACTCGAATACCGAAGTGAGAATTGTTCGAGTGATTATTTAAACAATCCTCAATACATTGCAGACATCTATGTGAGACATACGCCTACTACTGGAAACAAATATTTAGGCAACACTAGCATTTACTTCACATACGATGCAGAGGTATTGCGCTTCACCGACTATCAATCTAGCAATTTTAATGAATATACTCGTTGTTATGTTAGAAATATGGGGGTCGTAAGACCTTATAGCGATCACTCTTTTGATGGAGATGTCCCTGGTAATTTTTTGTTGACCTTTTTGTTGCGTATCCCTAGCCTAGCGGGTGGCAACGGTAGCCAAGCTTGTCTTAACATCAACAACAATTGGATTAAGGTCGGTAGCACCAGTTTTGAAGTATTGGATATGCAAACCTCTCCCAATTTTCATTTTTTTGGAACCAATGGCGACTACCCACTCGACACCAGAGGCACCAACTTTTCGCAAGACAACAATGAAGACAAATACAAGCAGTATTTTGTAGAGAGTCCCCAACTCTCCTATGCACAAGTTTGTAGCAATGCCAACCAAGCCTGCTGCCCTGTCAATGCCACTTATACTGGTCCACTTCCTCCATATACAGCTGTAGAAAACACCATTGTTGCCAATCAAACAAGTGTGGGAGCTAGTGGGGATGTCGTATTCCAAGCGGGCGAACAAATCGAGTTGAATGCCGATTTTGAAGTGGCGAAAGGCGGGAATTTTGACGCTTACATTGCCGCTTGTGATGCTACAATTTGCAACAATACTGGCGGTGCAAGATTGGGCGAAACAAGCACTGAGACAACACTCGACAATCCAGTAAACTTGGAAGTCAAAGCCTATCCAAATCCCTTTGACCATTCGACCCAAATCAGCTTTAGTATTTCCGAAGCCAGCAATACCTCTATCATTATTTATGATGCACAAGGCAAAGCCATTCAACGCCTTATTGACAATGAGTCTAAAGAGGCAGGTACACACGAAATCATTTTTGATGCTAGTACATTAAAGAGTGGCGTTTATTTCTATACTGTACAAGTTGGATACAAAGAAGTCACCAATAAGTTAGTGGTGTTTTAATAAGCTAAAAGCATAAAAGGATATGCTTATTATTTCAACATTACTGAAACAAGTTTTTATAGGTTAAATACTTTTAAAAAGTCGCTCATTTATGAGCGGCTTTTTTTTGTTTTTATGGGGCAATGTGCGTGGTACTAGGCTACGTATTGGTCTGGTTATCGGGCGCATGTTTTGGGCTGCGTCCTAGGCTTCATCCACCCGCTTCGTCCTGCGCGGGTTTTGTTTTGATTGGGTGATGTGAACTATGTTTCATCTTAATTGCTGCGTGGCGCATGGGGAAGGATAAGTGTATAGTACCAACTAAGCATAAAAAGATACCAGACTGAGCTAATCTGAAACGAGGAGAGTCGCCCATAAAAAACTTATTAAAACAACTATTTTATATTATTTTCAGCCTAAAAAGCCAATAAATTAAAAGTACTCCCAAAGCAAACACAAACAACTGACTACCAATAAAATACACTCAACACAACTCACCTGATTCATATTTTTTATTCAAAAAACAAAGCATAATTTTCCTAAAATCTGTACTTGCAACAAGCCTGATTTTGTCGATAACTTTGAGGTATAATTAAAAGAACAAGAGCAACTTCCTACCAAAAGAATAATAAATTTTCTATGCCTTGGGAAATTGTTCTAAAGTTCTTCTAAACTATTTTTTAATCTCAAAATCTTAACAAGATGAAAAACTTTTTTCAATTAATCGGCTTAATTATTTTACTTGCTTTGTTTACCAATAGTGATACAAATGCGCAACAAAACATCACTGGCAAATTAACAGTAACACAAACTGCCAACTCAGCAGCAGCCCAGTTCATCACTCCTCGTTTTGGGGTTTTAGTTGACAATTCCTACACTAGTACTGCCACTAATTCTTACTCACTTCTTTGTCGAAACAATGGAAGTGCTGTCTTTCAAGTATTCAACAATGGCAAAGTAAAAATTGGAGATGTTTCTTTTGCCAATGCCAATGTGGGCAATTACAAACTATTTGTCAAAGATGGTATACTAACCGAACGTGTCCGAATAGCTGAATACGACAGTGCCAAATGGGCTGACTTTGTTTTTGCCAATGACTATCAATTAAATTCTCTCGAAATGGTAGAATTTTTTGTCCAAAACAACAAGCATTTACCCAATGTACCCTCTGCACAAGAAGTAGCAAAAAAAGGATTTGACTTGGCAGATATGGATGCTACCCTCCTTCGTCAAATTGAAGAATTGTGGTTGCATACCATCGAACTCAACAAAACAAATAAATCTTTGGAAGAAGTAAATGAAGATTTGATTCAATCGAACCAACAATTGAATGCACAATACAATCTATTGCTTCAAAGAATAGAAAAACTTGAAGCACAAAAATAAGATTTGTGCCTACTCCATTTCTTCATTTTTTAAATCCAAAGTAATATGCAAAAAATAATTTTTGACTTACTGAAACAATCAATAAGTCTAGATAAACTATGCATTTCCTATAAGGATGCATTAAAATATACTGCCTTTTTGATGTGTTTTGTAATTGGTTTGTCCAGTAATGCTCAAACAGGTATAGAAGTCAAATTAGAACATTCTACAGTAAATTGTAGTAGCAATTACCAAGACAATCCACAATATTTGACAGATGTTTATGTACGTCATACGCCTAGCTCTAGCAATAAATATCTAGGCAGTAGCAGTATTTATTTCTCCTACAATCACAATGCATTGAATTTTGCTAGTTATGAATCTGCTAATTTTGACGAATTGACCAGTTGTTATATTAGAGATTTGGGAATTCAAAAACCTTATACTCGTCAATCTTTTGATGGCAAGACACCTGGGCAATTTTTGCTGACACTCTTTTTACAAAACCCTACTTTCCCAGGAGGAAACGGTCAACAAGCTTGTATCAACATCAACGATACTTGGGTAAAAGTAGGTAGTGTCACTTTTGATGTACTGGATATGCAAGCTGCCCCAGAATTTGCATTTGTTGGCACCAATGGCGACTACCCCTCTGACCCAAGAGGGACCGCATTCTCCAAAGACAACAATACAGATAGATACAAACAATACTTTATCGACAATCCAGCTTTGTCTTTTGGACACATATGTAGCAATATTGAACAAGCCTGTTGTCCTAGAGAGCAAATATACAATGACATTATACCTGCTTTTACAGCTGTAGAAGAAAACATTATCGCCAGTAACACTATGGTAAATGCGACAGAGGATGTCGTTTTCCAAGCTGGAGGTTACATTGAATTACAAGCTGATTTTGAAGTAGCGCAAAAAGGAAGTTTTGATGGATACATCGCTTCTTGTGATGCTACAGTTTGCAGCAATAATGGCAACCGATTGGCAGAAACAAATGGTAGTAATTTGGAAGAGAATGATGAGCAAAATTTGGCCATCAAAGCCTATCCCAACCCCTTCAACAGTACAAGCACTATCAGCTTTAATCTTTCACAAAACAGCAATGTATCTGTTATTGTATACGATGCCAATGGAAAAGAAATCAAACGCCTAATGGACAATGTATCCAAAGAAGCAGGAAATCATCAAGTTCTTCTGGATGGTCGTGAATTGCAAAAGGGCATTTATTTCTATACTGTAAGAGTTGACTACAAAGAAATCACCAAAAAATTGATGCTGTTTTGATGTGGTGCCACGAAGTACCCAACATGCTTAATACGCCCGATGGTAGTGGTACCTACTAGCAAATGAAGCTTGTGAAGAAGTGTGTAATGAAGGCTGAGGAACGAAGACAAAGAACACACATTCTGAACAGCGAAATGAGCTAGTAAGTACAAACGAACAGCGGGGACACAAGAACGTTTGAAACACCAACGTTCCGTCCCAATCATTTTAAAACAATTATTAAATCTAAAACAATCATGCGATACAATATATTTTA
>JAHDIA010000272.1 GCA_020631035.1 Chitinophagales bacterium
ACGGCAATCTACCCACAACAAGTGAGCAGTTACCTTATATTGGACTCGATGAGATACTCAAAATTGAAAATTCCAACTTTATTGTAGAAAAAAACCAGTCTACAGGATGTAAACTGGCTAAAAGCTATCTAATTCTAAAGCTAATTGAATGTCATTTGAAAATGCCCCTCACCGTTTTGCTTTGTATAGATTGGTCTTGCACTGGTTTTGACAATTTTACGAGACAATTCACAAAACAAGCAAGGGACATTGAAATCGTTTGGCTTGGGAAGGGATTCGTTTTTGACTGTGTATTTTTTATTTTTCGACGAAGGGAAAAACTAACTAGGCTACGCCCGATAGTAGCGGAAAGCTTGTAGAGATGCGATTTATCGCATCTACAACTTGTAGCGGATAGCGGGGACTTGCCTTCGTTTGAAATCAAAAGCGTTCCGTTCAAAAAAAGGAAGCAAAACAAACATTCTTGATTGCTTTCTTTTTTTGTTCATACAATTCATTGTAAAGAAAAAATAATTATTTACAACTGCAAAGTTGTATTTAAGCTATCAATTTTATTTTGGCTTATCTGTCTTTTTATTTTTATCCTTTTCCATATTCAAATAAACATACAAACTGTTTAATTTAAATACTTTGGGATATTTATTTAAAATAAAACCATCGTCTTTTTGTCCTTCTAACTTTGTAATCAAGGCATCAATCTTATCTGTTTTTGTAAATGCAATTTTCCTTGCAGTGAGCATCTCTTCAAGAGATTTCTTCAAAGCTTTAGACTCAGCTGTAGTTGCTGCGCCTGCCTCTGTTTTTTTACTTTTCAGACTTGCAATTTCTTTTTCAGTTAGTTTACCTGGTTTAAATTCAGCAAGGACTGCTATTTCTACTTTTTGTTTTTTGTAGTCATAGATCAATGTTTTGATGTTGGTTGTATCAGGTAAATACTCTCTAACTTCGCTATCCTCATCTAACAAATCAGCTTCAATAAGTTTTGTTTGAGTTACAGAAATACCATCTTCTCCCTCCCCTGCTCTGTAGCCAATTTCGCTATTCTCCATTGGTTTGATTTCCACCTCTGTTCCAAAAACAGAAAGATTGGCTTCAATTTTGAATTTGTTTAAAGCACTTTGGTCAGTTGTAGGCTTGTTTGACATAATAATTAGTTTTAATGATTAAGAAATAGGTTTAAGATTCTGTAATTTAATTTATACATTTAAATATAACTTTGGGTGATGCTTCCAACATTCGCAAGGCGAAAGTAGAGCTTTTGTTTTTATTTGTTGTTTTCATTTCTTTTGTAAATTTGGGAATGTCTATCACCAATTTATCGCCTTCCTTAAAAGGAACGAGTATTTCTTTTTTGGTGATTTTCTCTTTTTTTAAGGCAAAAAACTTCTTGACAAATTGGGGCGACTTTTGCTCTGAATCTGCATTGGTCTTTTGCTTGGGGTCTATACCAAAATGGGTCCCCTGTGGCTTTAGAAAAAACTCCACTGATTTGAGGTTTGCTGTACTTCTAAAAACACACAGTAAAATGTCTCGTCCTAAGAGGCGTTTTTCAAGCGGGAGTTCTTTGCCATTGGCTGTAACAATCATATCGGGAAAACTCGGAATGGTTTCGGAACGAATGATGCAGCCCATTAAATACAATTCTTCCACTACAATGGGCGGATTAGTTTTGGCAGTGGGTTGGCGACCAATGCTGAGTGCGCCGTCTATCAATGCCCAAAGCCAGCCTTCGTCTATGTGAAAAAAGCGCATACTTTCTTGGGGAAGCAAATGCTCATCGGGTATCAAATTGGCATAAGGAATGTGACGTAGTTTGACCAATTCGATAAGCCAATCTTCAACCGCTTCGGGTAAGGCTTGGGAAACACTGTCATTGCTACTCACTACTTTTGACACCACTTTGTGGATGCCCGCAAAATCTTTGGCTTCTTTGTTTCTCTTTTTTTCTAGTTTTGCTTTTCTGATTTTTTGCTTTTCGGTCAAGGCAAATCGCTTCTTCCAATTGTAAAGCGCATTGGCAACTTCTTTTTGTTCCAATGTCAACCACCTACCCAATTCCCAAGCAGTGGCGTATGTTACATCTAGGCGTTTGCTTGTTGTAAATTGTCGAAGCAATTGGTCAGAGTTGTTGATGTAGCGTAATTTAAAGGCTGTTTTTTTATCAAAAACGTCTACATCAAAAGGAGTCAAAGGACCACGATACCAAGAGATGACTCTCTGACCAGTTCGAAGAAAATGAGGCAGTGGGACAAAGCCTTGTTGCAAGCACTTGTTGAATTGTTTGACTTGCTTGATTTTGTCTTTGTCCGTTTCGTCTTCTGGCAATTGGACATCGGGTAAATGCAAGAGACCTGTATTTAGGTTGCGCACCATATTCTGAAAATTGTTTTTGGCAGCCTCGCAAGTAAAATTCCAATTGTAAAGCGAAGTATACATTCCCTCTTTGTTTTCTTTGTCGAGTACAATCAAATGTACACTGTTGTTTTTTTCGGGAGTAGGCAAACGATTGGCAATGAGGACCGATCTTTCTGCTCCATCTTGTGTTTTCATCACATGCGCCAAATAGGTCAAATCGTTTTTGTCGGGCAATACTGATTTATCTATTTTTATTTTGCTTCCTGGCTTGACAGTCGTAGGGCATTCATCTTCGTTGAGTACGACCAATGCCAAATAAGGTACACCTTTCTTGTTGGAGAAGTGCGGAATTTCCCAAGGGAGCGATTTAGACTTGAGCACGATGTGAGGCAATACATCGGTATAGTCTCCAAAAGCACTTCTGGGCGGATAATGGTTAAACACATCTATTTCGCTAAAATCCTTCAAATTGACTGAAACCTCCAATTTTTGTACTGCTTTAAAAGTAGCCACTTTTTTCTTGATGCTGACTTCTTGTATAACTTCAATACTATAGGTTCCTGCTTCCATTATTGTCTCAGAATAATCTTTCAACAACAATTCTGGCTTGTCACTTTGGTTCGCAGTATTTACAGAATATAGTTTGGGTGTTTGACACAATAGTTCTGTAACTTCTTCAAAGATTTTACTTTCTATTTGTATATTGACAGTCCCGTTGCTCATTGACTTGATGTTTTAGTAATGTTTACTTAATTTTACAATTTCATTTTTACTGGTGTATTGAGTATGTATCCATTAAAATCTGTAAAGGTTTCCTCAAAGGATTCTTCCAAAACCCCAAAAGTTGTTTTTAACTCATAAGACGGTGGTGCTTTTTCTGTTGGTTGAAAATGATTGGCTGTTGTCCATTTACAGGCGTCCTTGACATCAAACTCAGAAAATTTGGGAATCTCTTTTAATTCAATTGCTTGGAGTTCTGTAGCCTCCTTTGGTTTTAATATCACTCCTGTTGTTGCTTCGATGAGTATTTCTTTGCTATGCAAGTCTAACTTATCTTCTGTACTCCACATAGCAGCAGGTAGGCTTTCGACTATCTTTTCAATTGCAAAAAAACCACACTTTTTATTGGTCTTTCCTTGGGTATTGATATGGATAATGCTCAATTTAAAATTTGAACTAGCCTTTCTTGCCTCTTTCACAGGATAAATACCAAAAGCAGTGTTGTTGCTTAATGTATCTTTAAGATTGGTAGCAAAAACCTTACTAATGGGAATAACAGATACCGCTTTAAATTTAAAATTTAAGGGATCGACTTTGATTATTTCTTGTTGTTGTTTGTTTTCGTATTTCCCGAGTGTCCCTTGAGCTACATTGAGTCCAATGACTTCGACTGGGGCAGGTAAGGAGGTTTTTTCAAACTCTTTCCATTCAATTCGAACAAGTGAGGGTTTGCTACGTCCTCCAAATTCAATCGTTTTGGAAATGAATAAATATTTCACTTCTGCCCATCCTGCAAACTCAGGTCCCCAGATATGTATTTTTGCATTTAATTCAAATCTGTAAGTTTTCCAACTCTTGTATGTCACTTTGATTTCTAGTCCTATTTTAATGTCATAGGCAAAGGGCTTCCACTGAATCATAAAGTTGGCATACAAATTAAAATAGGCTTGGAGCTTTCCATCTTTATAGACTGCCGACATTTCTCCACCCGCCATAAACAATGAGGGCGTCAACGCAAAATAGGCTTTCGCTTGTATGAACAATTTATTCTCAATAGTCCAATCCAATCCAAAACGAGGGACCTTTGGATAATGTTTTGGGCGACTAAAATCGGGATGGTAGCCCCCAACAGTCAATACAAATTCTCCTTTATTTACCTTTACCTTATCCTTTCCATCTTCTCCTTTTTCTTTTATTTCTTTGGTCCAAATATAAAAAGCAAATCCACCTGTCAACCTAGCATCTTTAGAAAAAATGTACGAACCTTGTGTGATGCGTCCTTCGACTTGAATGGTCCCATCAGCAGGAATGATGGTCGCTTTTATCGCTATTTTGAGGACAACGAATGGCATTTTTGCAGGACGTTGCAATGTCAACAATCCCAAAATATCAATTCTAAATTTACCTCCAATAGAAACAATCAGTAAGACAAATCCATCCAGTATTTTAAATGAATTAAATTTAATACCCAAGGCAAAAAACAGATGGTCTTCTTCGGGTGGAAAAGCAGTCGTGATCTTGGGAACCAATTCTTGAATTTGCTCTCCCAAACTTTTCTCCTCCCCTCCTTGACTGTCTTTCATTGCCAAGTAAACCAATGGAAAAGAAGTTACTTCGTCAATGTGGGGAATGTTTACTTTTCTATTGTAACCAAATCCCAAAGCAATTTTTTGAAGCATAAAAGCTGGTGGACCCAAACCAGGAATGGTGGCAATGGCATAGACAAAAAAGGAAGTAAAGCCCTCTATCTTTCCATAAGCCCCGATGGCATCAAGCCCAAATGCTGGCGTTTTCAAAATGAGTCCTCCTACAAATTGTGTATACACTTTTTTGTTGTAAACAATTTGATCTTTGGCAAAAAATCCAGCCAATGTCAATGCGGGGGTTTCGAGTCCAATGCTTATTCCTTCCAAACCAAAACCAATGGATTTTAAAAGCCTTTTTCCAAAACTGTATTTTTTGTAAGTTTCTACTTCTGCTCCCCAATACTCGGCAGTTGGGAACAGTTTATTCAAATCAATGGTCAACCTCAATCCTAGCGGACCAACATACAATTTGGAAACATTAATGGTCAAATCAAACTCTATGACAATCTTTTTATTTTCTTTTTTCTTATCCTTTTTCTTATTTTTTTCTTGAACTTGTTCTTGAGTTTCTTCTTGTTCCTCTCCTTCGTTCTGTTTTTCTTTTTTACTTTTACTCTTAACAACTTTACTATCAAGATCAAAATAGCCTACTCCTATTTTGTGTAAAGTTGCAACAGGACCCAATTTAAAATCAAGCTTTTTCCATTTTAGGTTTTCCTCCTGCTCTGTTGATTCTTTGTCTGCCTCTTCTGTCTCTTCTGATGGATTGCTAGGTCCAGCAGGAGCTTGAACTTCTGTTACTTGTTCTGTTACTTGTTCTTGTTGATTTTGTTGTTGATTTTGTTGTTGATTTTGTGCTGTTTTTTTTGATTTCTTTTTCTTTGGTTTGCTTCTAAAACTAAAGCTTTCTGTCAATAGTTTGGGTATCTCAATATAACAATCAAAACCAAAGCCTTTTTCGTAGGAGCGTTTTTCTTCTCCAAGCATAAAACTGATGGATTCTGTACAAAAACACAAGCTCAATTTGGCTTTAATTGTTTCGGGCAATTTGACATCTAAGCCTGGAATTTCATCGAGTTCAATATTTTTTTTGGGTTGTATGAGAAAGAGACTCGACTCTGTTCTCTTGATGTTGTCCTTAACAAAATAAACCCCTATTTTAAATCCTTCAATAACTACTTCAAACATCACCAAGGAAGAAGTCTTGTCCTTAGAGTCCTTCATCACTCCCATAGCACTTTCCAATTCTAGCTTGATGTCTCCTAGTGGAAAATCTTGATCGGGGGCTATCTTCGCCCACATATCCCTCATTATGTCTCCCAAAGATATTTTTTCGGGAAACGTAATCTTGCCCATATAGCCTCCATCTGACATAGCAGAAAAAGCAAACTCTACCTCTCTTCCCCAAAGGCTCATATTGGCAACTAGTCTAACAGATACAGACATTGATTGTAATTGAAGTTGTTTTTATTAAAATTTAATTTTCTATTTTTTGGGAGCAAATGTTTTGTGCTTTGTCGCTACTTGTTTGCCCGCTATCCGCTTTTAGTCCCATAGGTTGGTCAAATCTAATAGGTTTTAAAAACCTATTAGATTTAGCAACCAACCTACGGGAGCTAACCGCTACTATCGGGACGGTCCGACGCTTCGGCTATTTTACAACATTCACCCGCATTCGCAGCATACATTTTTATTCTACCTTCATAATGTAAAACAAAGTATAAAAGGGTGGACGGTTTTCGTGTGCTTGTCCTCCACCTTCTGAACTAATTCCATGACTGTGATTATACTCAATACAACTACTTAAATAAGGTGGGGTTTTTCCATCTGTTTTTTTTGACCCTCTATCATATCCTCTACCACTACCATCCCTCTCAAAAGTATTATAATTCTTAGCTTGCGAATGCATCAACTTTCCATTCTCCTTCAGAATATTTCTATTCGCTGTTGCACCTCCGTGATTGTGGCTTGGCATCTGAGAGGTAGTCAAAGTAACCTCCTTAGCTCCCCCAATTTGTCCAACAGCACTACTTGTTCCCATTATGAACTTATCTACTAAATTGGGGGTTTTGTCATCTTTCCCATCACAAATGCTCCAACCTTTAGGTACATCACCTTTTTCACCATGCCACATAAGAATGGTACCAAGGGGTAAAATTTGATGGGATAATGAGTCCATATCCTTAAATTCAAAAAATCCTCCATCCTTGTTTTTAAATTTAAAACCCTCATTGGGATGCATTTCTATGGCATACTCACCAGCTTGCATTTGCACACCTTGCCCAGGATGCATTTCTATATTTGCATCATCCGTTTTTAATTCGAGATGCCTACTTGTCACAAGCAAATTGTCATTGCTTGTCCCTTTGTTAAAAATACCACTTTCTATTGGAGTCCTTGTTGTTAAATAGGATACTCTGTTAAAGGCAGCATGATAACGGGTATTTTGATAGCCTGGAATGTTTAGAAAAGCCAAATCTATATGTGTTCGTCCACTGGGCAAACTGGTTTGTAATTTGGACAGTTGAACAACAATCGATTTTTGGGAGCTAAGCGATAAGTACCATCAAATTGATAATACAATTGCCCATTGATACCAGCTTCCATCTTAGTAAATGGAAGTTTCTTAACATTTCCTGCGTTTGCTTCTAATAAACCCCGTGGAACCAAATCAACATTTAAAGCACTAAATTTAGATTTCTCCATAAAAGCACTGGGAGTAGGATTACCCTGCCCGTCCCATTCTTTTTCTAAATCAAAACTAATTTCTAATCTTGACCTATCATTAAAAAAGATTGCTTCTCTTCCATTGTTGGTAAATCGAATACTTGTTTCATTGGTATACTCTCCATTGTTCAAAAGATCCTTTCCCTTCACTACATTCATACTCAAAGGCAGTTGCAAACCCGAATCTCCATAATTTAATAAATTAAGGACCACTTGACTCATCTTCTCCTCAGCAGTTCCATTGGAAATGTCTAGTAGTTTGCCCTCTTTGTAAAAAGCAGCATTGGGGTATTTTAGCTCTACATTGATGCTTTCGGCTTGTCCTTCTAGTCTACCCTCTATATCAAATTGTATCAATATATAGCCATTGGGATCAAGGGATAAGACATCTGTTTTTTTGCACAAAAAATGCAATTCTTCCTCTTCACT
>JAHDIA010000273.1 GCA_020631035.1 Chitinophagales bacterium
AAATGAAAAAAATAAATGAAAAACAATCAACCTATGAATTCAATAAATTGAGATGATAGTGGAGAGAATGGATATGAGAGATGATATATAAGAGAATTTTTATCCAACATACTTCCCAACTTGATGATGTTCTCTTAATCAATTTAAATTGCCCAATAAATTGATTGAATGAACCATAATTTTTGAACAAGCATTCAGGACCCCTCGTCCTGAATGCTTTTTTTAGTAAAATAACAAATAAAAACTTGACACCATACTACAAAATAGTTTACATTTGTCAGGAGTTTGTTGTACTCCCATATCAACTTACGTTTCTTTTTATGGTTCTTTGACAATTTTTGGAGAGTGATTCTTGAACAAATAGTAGGGAGCCACAGGCGACTGGATAGCTTGTTTAAGAATCATCTCTCTTCCGCAAAAATTGTCAAAGAACCCTTTTTATTAACGAACAGGATTGATTCAATCCAATTAATTATTTCCAATCTAATAAGTATTTTTTGAGCCAACTTACTTTTAGTTCTTAGTGGATATGTGTCAACTATCCCTGGGAAATCTATGTACTTTATTCACCCTTAAAATGACTGTATATGATTAATTTATTCCAAAAGAACCTGATTACCAAAATACTTTGTTTGATTGGTATTTTGACAATGGTCAACACCCAAATAGGTAAGGCACAATTTAATATTTGCCTAGGAGATACCATTACTTTACCTGCTCCACCGCCTGCGCCTGAGGGTCCAGATTTTGTTTGTTCAAATGCTTATAATGTTACACCCAATGAGGGAGTTATAAGTCTTGGAGGAAGTGGCGTAAAAGTAGCACCCACACAAACAACAACCTATACCATTACTCGTATAGTACCTCCTTGTGTAGACTGTTTTTGCCCTGGTTTTGAAACGAGTTTTACCGTGTTTGTTGGTGGGGCGAGTCCAGATACAATTGCACATATAGTGTACAATTACGACCCTCAAGATCCTGAACAGGTAGAAGCTTTTAAAGGTCTTGTAATTATCCCTCCCCCTTGCGATATTATACCTATTGAGGATTTTACCAATCCTGATAGTTTTATTTTTTCTGGTACAGAGGAGTGGGAATTGCTTGAAGAAGAATTTGATACTTATATTCATTTCACCCCTACAGAAACACAAGACTATTATATAGACTATAAGTGTTGTGATGCTGTTTTTAAATACACAATTCAAGTACTCACAGATTTTGGTGAGTATGACTGGCTCAATGATATAGTAATTGGATTAGATTGTGAAATGGTTGAAATCAATGCTTTTCCTGATCAAAACTTTATATATATAACTACGCCCAACGGTGGAAGCCTCTACCAAATGGACGGGAGTTTGTATTGTACAGACAATGCCAGTACTGACTGTCTCGCAGCATATGGATTGAGCGATATTCCTGCCATTCCCATAGACGCTTGTACAGGGGAAACCTATTTGGGTGAGGACATTGACGAAGTAATTGTCATTTGTCCAGGGGATAGTGTTCAAATTACAGGAGAAAATTTTCCCAATACTTGTTCTTGTTGTGGGGGAGGTCCAGGATTGCCTTGGCCCATTTCTTGGTCTCCTAGCGATCAAGTAAGTTGTAATGATTGTAGTACTACGACTGTTTCGCCAAGTACCACTACTTTGTTTACTTCCAGTTCTACCTCACCTGGTTGCGGTGGCTGTCCTTGTGGAGGACCTGCTGGAGTTTCAGGTACGATTTACACAAACGTTTTGGTTGTGGTAGACGAAAGCTGTGGCGAAGAACCCACTGAACCAACTGAGCCGACTGAACCCAATTGCGAAAATTATACAGGACAAATCTTTTTTGAAAACTGCGACAATGGACAATTGTTCTTTTTTATAGAAACCAGCGATGGAGAAATATTGGACCCCTATTACGCTACAGAAATCAACTTTGAACATTATGAAGGACAATATGTCAATTTTGACTACAATATCTTAGATTTTGATTCACCTTGTACAGGAGCTTTGGCGGTTGAGATTACGTGTATAGAGGATGCTACGCCTCCAAACCCAAATCCACCAAGTTGTGATGTAATTTATGGCGTAGCAGAGCTAGCTTGGCTAGAAAACACTTTGTCTGATGCGGCTACACTCAATCAGTATTGTGACTGCAATTTTTCAGTCCTTCAATATTGCTACAACAATGAACCCTATTTTGTCGTAGGTCCACTTTTCCCAAGCTGTGGGAATGACTATGATATATCTGTAAGAGACTTTTATGGAAACATTGTTTGTAGCGATCCCAACTCCCTTGCTGGATATGGTGATGGTGGTTTTTTTAGCCAAAGCTGCGATCAAGTGTTTGGAGATTTTTCTGAGCAAACAGATTTAAGTGGTGTGGTATGGTCCTGCAATGCTGACTGTGGTTGTATAGAAGACTATTTGCAAGTTTGTGCAGAAGATGGTGAAACCTACATCAATTATTGTTGGGCAAATTGTGCTGGGGTAGAAGTCGTGGCTTCGGCTGATGATTGTAGTTTCTTAGAAGACCCATGTGAATTGGTCAATACCAATGACAGTGAATTTGAATGGTTGGCGGATTTAATTGAGGTATACAGCACTGGCGCAAATGCACAAGCAGTGATGGCCTGTGATTGCAATGCCGTCATTGCCCAATACTGTTTCAATGACGAACTCTTTTTTGAAATTGCTCCTCTTGCGGCTACTTGTGCCGACTGGCAAGCGACGGTCTACAATGCCTTTGGTGATTTTGTTTGTACCAATGGTGGACAAGGTGGAGGCGATTGTAACAACATCATTGGGAGTGCCTTTGTGATAGAACGGGAATACATTGGTGTCGTTTGGTCTTGTAATACTGATGTGTTTACTACCTATCCTTGGCTATCAGACTTGCTTGATTTTGACGATTGTAACGGAATCAACATTGAAGTGTATGAGCAAGGAACTTATAGCTTTGTTTACCTTGCCCATGAAGGGGATTTGTATTTTGAAGATGGTACTTTGTACTGTACCGATTCTCAAGGATTTTCTTGTATCAATGCCTATGGTTTGAACAATGTAGTTGACAATTTTGTCTGTGAAGATGATCCACCAGCTCCCCCTCAAGCTTATGCTTTTGAACTGATTCCTTGGTTGAGTAATATTGTTGACCCCAATGCCTGTAATGGAGAAGAGGTTTTTGTATATGATGAAGGTACTTATTACTTTGTTTACATCCGAACAGAAGAGGGAGGCACTTTGTATTTTGAAGATGGCACTGTTTACTGTCAAGACGATGGTAGTGGATGTACTCATTCTTATGACTTAGCTTTCCCCATTGCTACTTATTTGTGTCCTCAAGACCTCGATTGTGGTCCAATTGACTCTTTAGAAGACTTGGAATGGCTCACTGTCAATCACGAAATTTTTTCTGTTACTATATCTGAATATCAGGGTGAATACTTTGTTCGAGTCGACTTCAATTTTGCTTATATGCCAACAGATGGACCAGGGACCTTTATATACAATTGTGAAGGAGAAATTATCTGTGTTTTAGGTGGACTTCAACCATCGACCAATGTACCCTGTGCCTATTCAGGGGGCAATCTTATACAAACCTATAATATAGCCGAAGACTGTGCTTGCCCCAATACATACGATTCAGTATGTGGAGAGGACGGAATGACTTATCCCAATGCTTGTTGGGCGAATTGTTTTGGTGTAGAGGTTGAATACGAAGGGTTTTGTGAAGTGGTTTATGTCAATCCTATTTTTGAAAACTACCCTTGGTTGTACAACATCATTGATGTAAACAATTGCGAAGGGACAACAGCAACCAATCACTACCTCAATGGATTTTATTACATATCTGTTGTAACTGAAGAAGGAAGTGCCTTGTATTTTGAAGATGGTACTTTGTACTGTACCGATGCACCCAACTTTTCTTGCCTTGATGCTTATGGGATAACTTCTTCATTTGCTCCTTGGACTTGTGGAGATGCCACACCAGAACCACCCAACAATCAAGCTGATTTTGGAGCCTATACTTGGCTAAATAATCTGATTGATTTGGAGGATTGTTGCAACAATCTTTCGGTCACAGAATATACATTGGGCAATTACCAATACCTCTACATTGCAACCGATATGGGCTGTACAGGAATGGAGGGTATGCTCTACGATCAAAATGGGACTTTGTATTGTACAGACTATCCAGGATTCGATTGTGTGGCAACTTATGGTTTGCCGTCCTCGTCTGCTAATGTCCTTTGGACTTGTACACAAGACCGACCAGAGGGAATGCTTGGAGAAAATACAGAGGAGAATGGTTCACGCTTATCAAATGAAGCAGACTTCTTGGAATTTACGGTTTATCCCAATCCGAGCAATGGGCGTTTTTGGGTAAACTTGGAGGAACAAAGTGAGCATCCTCAAAGCATTTTAATCTATAATGTTCAGGGGCAAATCCTAGAACAAATAGACATACCAGCCAATAGCTGGGAGCAACGCTATGAGTTTGATTTAAGTCATCAAACACCAGGTATTTACTTGATTGAACGCCAATCGAATTACGAACGAAGTATCCAACGCATCAGCATCCAATAGATAGATAAATAGATAAACCTAATTCAATGGTGGCACTTTTCTTTAAAGTGTCACCTTTTTTTATTTTAGTAACGTTTAAATAATAAATTGGACATTTAAGCAAAAAGATTTTTCAATCTACAAGGCGAAAAGCGCAGTCCTAGCAGCGCTAAGGCGAGCATTTTCAACACAGTAGATTGGAAAATATTGACGCTTAGTTGTTCTAGTTATTTTTTGAGCGTTATTTAGGAGCAAATGTTTTGGGCTTCGTCGCTACTTGTGTCCCCGCTATCAGTCATACACGGTATGTACTTCTATCGGGGCTATTTTACAACATTCAGTCAGCTTTCGCAAATGAGATATATTACACTTTATTGGTACAATTTTTTGTGTAAAAAATTGTAAATCAATATGTTGTGTGTGTTTTTGTTTGTGTGTGTTTTTACAATTCAAAAAAAGTGTAGTGGCAATCTCTTTAAAAATAGGCTAAGTTTGTTGAAAGAACTAAGAAAGAGATATAAGAGGAACTCCAAAAACAAATTTATTTACCCTATTCATTAAAAATTAAACAATGATAAAATTATTCCAATCACTCTTTAGTTTGAGCTTACTTCTGTGTTGTTGCTTTGCCACCAATACTACATTATCAGCTCAAATTGACAATAACCACCTAAGCGTTACAGTCAGTGGTCCTGATTGTTCCGACGATGGTACTTTTACTGTTGAATTATTAGTAACAGGCGGAGTTGGTGGCGAAATGGCATATTATGGCTACTATGAATCCTATCCACCTGCTCCACCCAATTTTCAAGATTTAAGCGAGGGCGAAGTAGGTACTTTTACAGGGAATCTCAGCGATGCTGAAAATGGTCTTTATACAATATACGTATATGACCAAGATGTCGCAGATGTGGCAGCATTGGCTGTAGACATAGATGTCAGTGCATGCTTAGGACCTCCAGTCGTCAACTGTGAGGCTCCAATTGTTGCTTCTGCCACTCCTGAATGTGGACCTTGTTGTCAAAACTTAATTGTATTTGAGATGCAAGGTATTGCTCCATATACCATTACTACTGAATTTGGACAAGAAATATACAATGGCAATGACGAGCAAATCGTCATTGACGCCAATACACTTGATCCATTTGCTTATCAAATGAGTTTTACTGCTACCGATAGTCAAGCTTGTACAGATGTTATAACACTTGAGTTGGGATTTTTGTGTTGTGATGCATTACCTGTTTGTGAAGTAGCAGATATAACTTATGATTGTGAAGCGGGAATACAAATAGTTTCATCAGACGCCCATTGTTCTCCTGAATATTTTTACATTACAGATGAATTAGGAAATTACTATCAAGCGGGAGATTTATTGCTAGATGGTACTTATACTTTTTCTATAGTAGAATACTATCCTTGTACTCCTTTTGAAATAACAGTTGATTGTGGCACTTCTGAATGCAATTATGATGGTACTGTTGAGTCACTGACTTGGTTAGACCCTAACGCTTGGTTTACAGTTGAACATTATATTTACAATGAAGAAGATGTCTTTTACACATATGCTGGCAATATTGCTGTTTTACATGATTGCAATGGTAATTACATCTGTAGCTATGGTGGCTTTACTGGAGGCGACCATTTTGAAAACTGCCCTGACTTTCCAAGCAATGCCACCTTTGTTGCACTCATTGTAGACAATGGAGATTGTTTCGACAGTGGTAATAGTTTGCCTGAGTATGACATCACAACCCAACCTTATTGTATTGGCAACGATTTATTTGTCGTTGGTGTCAGTGTAGCTGGAGGTAGTGGTACTTATCTTCTTGGATACAATTATTTGGGTCAAGAAGTAGTAGCCGTTAATTGGCAAGAAGAATTCATTGTATTATCCATTAGTGATGCTCCACATGATATTTATGCGATTGACGCAGTAACAGGATGTGGAAATGATTACGTCTTTAGTGTTGATGCTCCTACTGATTGTAGTGATGTTTTTGATCCATGTTTATTAGATTATAGCGATCCTTTTGCAGTATTGCCTTGGTTAGAAGAAACACTCTACCTTCAGGCACAATGTGATTGTGATATGGAATTGCGTTACACTTGTATAGAGGGAGCTGCCGTCTTTTATTTAACAGAGGGGGAAAATAGTATTTGTGATGATTTTCAGAGTTTGGTTTATGATGTAGCAGGCAATGTTTTGTGTACTGTTGGTGGTTTTGCAGGTTCAATTTGTCCAGAACTTCCACTAGAGAATTTAGATTATGAAGTGATATGGTCTTGTAGCGAAGGAGCCTGTAGTCTTCCTCCCGAAGTTGGTCCTTGTGATGCAGCATTTGAAAGATGGTACTATGATCCTGCTACTGAAGAGTGCCAAACCTTTATTTGGGGCGGCTGTGGAGGCAATGCCAACAATTACGAAACCTACGAAATCTGTATGGAATCTTGTGGTGGCGGAACAAATGTAATTATGGCAGCTTGTAGCGACTTAGCAGGAGTACATTTTGGAGATTGTGAAGCTATTATAGGATATGGTTTGGTCAATGGAGAGTGTACAGTCATCAGTGGATGTGGACCTATTGTAGATGGTTTTGATTACTCAATGGCCCTTACTAGTTTAGAAATTTGTGAGCAAGTTTGTGAAAGTGAAACACCGCCTTGTTTATTGCCCCCCGAACCAGGTGTATGCCAAGCAGCATTTCTAAGATGGTACTACGATCCAGCTACTGGAGATTGCCAAACCTTTACTTGGGGCGGCTGTGGAGGCAATGCCAACAATTACGAAACCTACGAAATGTGTATAGAATCTTGTGGGGGCTGTGCTTGTCCTGTATCCTATCAACCTGTTTGTGGAGCTGATGGTAATATTTACAACAATGCCTGTCAAGCAACTTGTGCAGGAGTAGAAGTACTAGACAATGCTGCTAATTGTAATCCGCTAGAGGCTCCTTGTGAGTTGCTTAATCCAGCTAACAATGAATTAGCTTGGCTCAATGCACTCATTGATGATTTAGGTGGTAGCTCTGGCTGCGTTTGTGCCAACATAACACAATATTGCTATGATGGACAAACATTTTTTGGTGTAGGCTATATTG
Organism: Chitinophagales bacterium; assembly: GCA_020631035.1. Classification (GTDB taxonomy): domain Bacteria; phylum Bacteroidota; class Bacteroidia; order Chitinophagales; family UBA2359; genus JAHDGP01. The sequence goes on from JAHDIA010000273.1 coordinate 7,655, forward strand.
AACCTCCTTGTGCAGATATACCAGGTGGTTTACTAGATGTTAATGGCAATGCCATCTGTACAACGGGAGGATTAGATGGCGGAAATTGTGATGAAATTCTAAGCTCTTACTTTAATGAAAACCTAGAAGAAGTTGGCACTGTTTGGTCTTGTAATCCCGAT
>JAHDIA010000274.1 GCA_020631035.1 Chitinophagales bacterium
CCTTATGAAACGACATCATAACATATCCTGCCGTAGCTCAGTTGGTTAGAGCGCCTGACTGTGGATCAGGAGGCCATAGGTTCGAATCCCATCGGCAGGACAGAAAGCATTATTCTATTTTTAGGATAATGCTTTTTTATTTTTAGTCAATCCAATTTTTTTAACAAAACCACTTCCCATGAGCAGTGAAAAACAAAGAGGCATCGTCCCAAGAAAAGTCAAAGGTTTTAGAGACATTGACCCCAATTTAAATCAACTCAAACGCAAAATCATTGAGTCGGCTAGTAAAGTCTACCAATCTTATGGTTTTGAACATTGGGATACGCCTGTATTAGAATATGCCGACTGTCTGGGGAAGTACATGCCTGATGAGGACACAGTAGACAAAGGCGTTTACTCTTTTAACAATCCTGAAGAAGATCCCGTCTTTGCTGGCGATGGTTCGGAGCTAAGAGATGCCAACAACAATGTCATTATGGAAAACGCTTATCTCTCTTTGCGTTATGACTTAACGGCTCCCCTTGCCCGTTTGTATTCGGAACAATTGTGGAAAAACTTTTTAAACAATCAAGTTGTCGAAGGCAAAACACCCATTTTGAGACGCTACCAATATGGTCCTGTATACCGTTACGAAATCAAACTGGCACCAGGTCGCTTTAGAGAATTTTGGCAACTCGATTTTGATTCTGTGGGAACAAATGACATTGCTTCTGATGCCGAGGTTGCCATGATTTTGTCAGATGCTTTAGAAGCCATCGGATTGAAACGCGATACTTATAGGGTAAAAATCAACAATAGAAAATTACTTAAAGGTTTCTTGAGTTCTCTAGGAGTTGAAACAGAGGATCAAGAGCAAGCCATTTTAAGAGTAGTAGATAAGATGGATAAAATTGGTCTGCAAGGAGTCGAGCAAGAATTAGGAGCTGGTCGCCAAGATAAAAAATCTGGTGCATATGTAAATGGACTCAATGTGGACTCTAATTTACAAACAGGTATTGTCGGATTTTTGGATAGATTCTCTCAAGGTATTGGTAGCCGTAAAGAAGTACTCAGCCAATTGAATATTGACAATCCATTGGCACAAGAAGGCTTAAAAGAACTCCAACAAATGGACAGCATTCTGGAAACGCTTGGCTTTGATGAATCAAGGGTTATTTTTGAACCTACACTTATTCGTGGAATGGCCTATTATACAGGTCCTGTCTTTGAGGTAGAATCGCTACAAACTTTTAAAGACCACAAAGGAGCAACTCGTAAAGTTGGGTCAATTTGTGGTGGTGGTCGCTATGACGGCTTGGTCAAACAACTCTTGGGTATGTCGGTTCCTGCTACTGGAGCTTCTATTGGGGTAGACCGTTTGGCAGAATTGCTTATTCAAACCAAGCAAGTACCTGCTCAAGCAGAAGGTCCGATCTTCATTGGGTACCTAGATGATGATTTGATGATTGATTACCAGAAAATTGCTGGTGAATTGCGCAATAAAGGCGCCAATGTCGAAATTTATTATGGTCCACGAAAAGGCTTTAGAGGCTTGAAAAAGCAATTGAGTTATGCCGATAAAAAGAATTGTCCTGTTGCCATTTTGTTGGGAGGTGACGAAGCAGCCAAGGGTGTGGTAACGGTTCGCAATTTAAAATTGGGCAAGGAATTGGCTAGTACCATTACGGATAAGAAAGAATGGAAAGAAAGGGTACAATCAGAAGTCAATAAGGATGATTTAATTGGATATGTTTTGGGGATCTTAAATGATTGATTAATTTTATTTAATCGTTATAGACGAAGGACTAAAAGAAGCGAAATTACGCCGAAACGTCGGACCGCCGATAGTAGTGAATATGGTGGTATTACCATAGCGTTTTGTAGAGACAAGACATGCCTTGTCTGTACTACCGCCCAAGATAGATAGTATAATACCACCATAGCAGCGGAAAGCGGGGAATCGCCATCGTTTGGGAAAATCAACGTTCCGTCCAAATCTAATTAATGCTAAAAATAATTTCACATTAATTCATTTACATTATTCCTAACCCCTTAATTACATGAGCGATCATAAAATTGTTGAATTAAAAGGTAAAGATTTAAGCCTTGAAGCCATTTTAAACATTGCAGTTTACCAACACCAAGTACATTTTTCTAAAACGGCAGAAAGAAAGATCAAGGCTGATAGAAAAAAGTTGGAGAAGCAAATCAAAGAGCGACCTGATATTGCCATTTATGGAACGAACCGTTTGCATGGTGATTTGAAGAACAAGGAAGTTTCCATCAATTTGATCGCTGAGTATCAGAAAAAATATGTGGATGTTCACAATTGTGGAACGGGTAAAGCTTTGCCTGTTGAAGTGGTTCGTGCGATGATGGTGATTCGTCTAAATTCGTTTGCGAAAGGAATGTCGGGAATGAAATGGGATACTTGTGAGTTTATGATTGAGATGCTCAACAAAGGGGTGACACCTTGGATATTGGAGGAAGGTTCTGTTGGGGCAAGTGGCGACCTGGTTCCTTTGGCTATGTTGGCAGCTGTAGTGATTGGTCATAAAGATGCTTATGCTTATTACGAAGGTAAAAAATACAGAGCACCTGCCGCTTTGAAAAAAGCAGGACTCACAAAAGTGGAGCTAGGAGCAAAGGAGGCAATGGGCATTACCAATGGAGCCAATTTTATTGCTGCTTGGGGAGTATTGGCTTATCACAAAATAGATGTATTACTTAAAAATGCTTCCATCGTTGGGGCACTTTCTTTGGAAGCCATTCGGGGAGAACGCAATGCCTTTTTAGAAATCATCAATGAGCAGAGCAATCGCCATCCTGGCCAAATTCACATTGCGCAACAAATTCGCAAATTGACGGAAGGTTCCCAAAGAGCAAGTGTGGCGGCACAATTGGACTTTTTTGTGGATCGTGAAAAAGAGGCAAATAAAACAGACCAAGATGACAATGTATACAAAAATGCGCTTGATAAAATAATCGTAAAAAAAGCCAAATTGATTGAACATATTGAGTCGGATGAAATTTTGGCTCCACATAAAAAAGCAGGAATCAATATATTGGAAAAATTTGAAGAACATCTTCGTGGAGATCAATTAATTGAAGCTTTAAGTTGTATTCATAAGGATTTTAAAAATTGGCTAAAGAAAATTTGCAAAAAAGTTTATCCCAAAATAGATCCACTGTCTTCCCAATTTTTAAACTTACCCATTTTACAAAAAATCTCTCCCCGTATCAATGATTTAATCAATGTATTTCCGCACAAAGAACGGGTACAAGATCGCTACAGTTTTAGATGTATGCCACACGTTCATGGTGCCGCTTATGAAGCTCTATTACATTTAAAAAACACCTTGACTACTGAGGTCAATTCTGCTACGGATAATCCTTTGTTTGATTTTAGTAAAAACGATCCTTTGACAGGTGGTGTTCGTTTTGCCAGTGGTGGAAATTTTCACGGTCAAGCTTTGGCAACGGTGATTGATTATGTCAAAATTGCTTTGACAAGCGTGGGTTTGGTTTCTGACAAACGTAGCTTTTCGATACTAGACCATCGTTTGAGTTATGGCTTGCCTAGCAACCTCGCTTATGATACCAGTAAAGCCGATGGTGGTTTGATGATTGCTCAATATGCAGGAGCTGCTAGGGCGGCTGAATCTAGGGTATTGTCTTCTCCCGCTTCTGTTACTTCTGTTTCGACTTCGGCTGGTCAGGAAGATTTTGTTTCTATGGGGAGCATTGGGGTTTTGCATCTTCACAAAATTATTGAGAACACCCAAAAATTGGTGGGTATAGAGTTGCTGTGTGCTTTACGTGCTTTGCAACTGACTTACACCAAATTACCTGCACATTTACAAGGCTTGGGCAAGGGCACTCAAGAGGTCTACAACTTTTTGTGTGACACAAGTCAATTGCCCAAGGACAAAAATAAGAATGATGATTTTTATTTAAAAGATCACTACTTGCGCTGGGATATGGAGAAGGCTATCGAGCTGGTGCAAAGTGGCATCTTGGTGGAGAAAGTGAGTGGGATTTTGTAGGAAGAAATTTGTACCTTTGGGGAAAGAAACAAACAAATACAAGCGTATGGACAAAATATACAAAACGATTGATTTATTTGCTGGTATTGGTGGAATAAGATTAGCCTTTGAAGCAAATGGCTGTAAAACAGTTTTTTCTTCTGAATGGGACAAACATGCACAAAAAATGTATGAGGCTAATTTTGGTGAAATACCATATGGAGACATCAATGAAATTGCTCCTGAAGACATTCCTGACCATGACATCTTGTTAGGCGGCTTTCCTTGTCAAGCTTTTAGCATTGCAGGCAAGCAACTTGGATTTGCAGATACTAGAGGAACTTTATTCTTTAATATCGAAGCCATATTAGAGACGAAAAGACCTCAAGCTTTTTTATTAGAAAATGTCAAACGTCTTACTACACATGATAAAGGTAGAACATTTGGGGTTATACTTGCCAAGTTAAAGAATTTAGGTTATACTGTTTATTACAAAGTACTTAACTCATTAGATTTTGGTATTCCTCAAAAACGAGAACGCATTTATATTGTCGGCTTTCAAGAGGCTATACATTTTAAATTTCCTAAGCCACTAGGCTATTATCAGCCACTTTCTGAATTTATTGACAAAGACGAAGATGTTCCAGAAAAATATTTTCTATCAGATAGATTAAAACAAAAAAGGCTTGACGCTGTAAAGGGGACACCTCCATTCCCTTCTATATGGCATGAAAATATCGGCGGAAATATTTCCGCTCTACCTTATTCTTGCGCTTTGAGGGCTGGAGGAAGCTACAATTATTTAGTTGTTAATGGAGTAAGACGTTTAACAGCGAGAGAAATGTTAAGACTTCAAGGATTTCCTGAAAATTTTATTATCAATATTCCTTATTCACACGCCAGAAAAGTTGCAGGAAATTCAGTAACTGTACCTGTTGTCAAAGCTATAGCCCAAAATTTAATAGCTTCGCTAAATGAGAAAAAAGCAGCTTATATTGAAGGAAAACAATTGACCTTATTAGAATCTGAACATGACTATAATAACAGCCAAGGAAGCAATTGACAAAATCATCAAAAAAGCTAGAGTTCATCTTTACAAACCCATTCAGATAGCTGAAATATTGTATAGAGATAGAACCCAAAAAGATATTGTCCTTAACGATTTAGCTACTTATAGAACTGCCTCTAGAAAATGGCGAGATATAATATGTCTACAATTTTTAGGTCGCACCAGCACATCTTCTGCTAGATACCAAGATGACCTGTTTAACAAAAATGCAATTCCGCCCAACATACTTATTCTATTAGGTAAAGAAAACCGCAATAAAAATGGCATTGTTGAGGCATATATTTACCAATGTTTTTTAGAACGCTTTTCTCAACTATCTTCAGCTTTAAATTATTCTAAACAACATACAACTGAACACTTCAAATTAACAGAGTTTATCAATCTATTTTGGGAAGAACCAGGCTTGAAAAGAAGTATTGATAAAATTTATGAGATTGTAGTTTATTCCTTATTTTCAGCTATTATTGAAGCTCTTGAATTAAAAATTGAGGTTTCTTTTAATCCAAACCAAAAATCCATCTTAACAGAATTTGATGATTTTACCAAACAAATTATTGGCTTAGATTCTAATACTCCCTCCTTTTTAACTTCTGCTAAAATTTATAGAGTTGGCATCACAAATGCCGCTGATAGAGGTTTAGATATGTGGGCTAACTTTGGGCTAGCCATACAAATCAAACACTTGTCACTTAGCGAAGATCTTGCCTCTAATATTGTTAGTTCTATAACTGCTGATAGAATTGTTATTGTATGTAAAAAAGCAGAAGAGAAGGTTATTACTTCTTTGCTCAATCAGTTAGGATGGAAATCAAGAATACAAGCCATTGTTACAGAAGATGATTTGATTCATTGGTATGAAAAAGCGATGAGAGGCAAACATAAAAAATTATTAGGAAATAAGATAATTAACAGCATCAACAACGAAATCCAGCTAGAGTTCCCCGCAACAAAACATCAAGAATTTATGGAATTTTACCAACAAAGAAATTACCATAAGCTCTCTGACAATTTTTGGATTTAATGATTAGAAAAAAGAAAAAATGGACACCCTACTCAACGAAATAAAACAACATCAAGCGAACTCTAGCATTCTGGCTCCTTCTGATGCACAACGTGCTGAATTATTGACCGCTATAGAAGGTTTTGTTCAGCGTTTTTATGCTAGGGTTAGTGATACTACTTTTTATCCTCCCAATAAAATACCGTTTCAATCATTTGAAAAAGTGCGGGGAACCGATAAGGAATATTTTGAACAGCCCCATAATATTTCGGTATTGCTCCAAGACTTGGATCATTTGTTAGAGGATTGTCTCAATGCAGCTTCGGGTGGGCACTTGGCATACATTCCTGCGGGTGGAATTTACTATGCGGCATTGGGTGATTATTTGGCGGATGTACTCAACAAATATTCGGGCATTCATTCGGTTGCGCCCAAAGCAATAGAAATGGAAAATCATCTTATAGATTTTGTTTGTGATGGTTTGATTGGTTATACAGGCAATTATGGCGGCAATATTACTTCGGGTGGTAGTCAGGCAAACTTGACGGCTTTGGTCGCAGCGAGGGATAAGTTTTTTCGACACAAAGAAACAATCTTGATTGATGGTGAGGAACAAGAGGTTCACAATTTAAATTTAAATGATTTGTCTAAAGCGGTTGTTTTTACAACTGAACTGACGCACCACTGTGTCCAAAAAGCTTTGCGGATTGCGGGACTCAATGATTTTCCTGTGGAGCAAGGAGGCAATATTTTTTACATCCAAACCAATGCACAACACAAGCTGGATACAGAGCATTTGGAAAAGGCTATTTTGGAATGTCAGCAAATGGGTAAAATTCCCTGGATGGTGGTGGCTTCGGCTGGTACAACTAGTCTGGGAACAGTAGATGATTTTGAAGCAATTGCCCACATTTCTGAACACCACAATTTGTGGTTTCACATAGATGCAGCTTATGGAGGGTTCTTTACGCTATTGCCAGAAATGCAGTCTTTATTAAAAGGAATGGAACGAGCCGATTCTGTTGTTTTGGATGCTCATAAATCTCTATTTTTTCCCTACGGAATTGGAATGGTGGTTGTAAAAGAAAAAGAAGATTTATTGCATTCATTTTACTACAAAGCGACTTACATTAGTGAGAGCAATGAGAGTGAAAGGTTCTCGCCTGCCAATGTTTCGTCTGAATTGACTCGCCCATTTCGGGGATTAAAAATGTGGTTGGGTTTGAGTTTGCTTTCTAAAGAACCTTTTGCTGAAGCCTTGCGAGAAAAAAATAAATTGTCGATTTATGCTCACCAAAAATTATCAGAACTGCCCAACATTATTTGTTTGAATGAACCAGAACTCAGCACTTTTGCTTTTCGCTATGAACATCCCGATTGGAGCAATGCTCAAAATGACGCCGCCAATGGTAAAATTTATGAGCACGTCAAAAAGGATGGGACGGTTTATTTGTCTCCTACGATTTACAAAGACAAGAAGTGGATGCGGGTGTCGGTGCTTTCATTTAGGACTCATTTGTGGCAGGTAGATAAGGCGGTGGATTTAATTGTAAATTGTGAGTTATAAATTGTGAATTGTTTTGCCCTTCGGGTAGTCTTTTGGTTGATGGTTTTATAAATAGTGAAGCCTCTTTTCATTTACAAACACATTTTATAATTTTCATGGTGCAATGTTAGTGTTGCTAGGCTGCGCTAGGTCTGGTTAGCCGACGCATGTTTTT
>JAHDIA010000275.1 GCA_020631035.1 Chitinophagales bacterium
CAATATCCCCAAACATCAAGATCAAACTCTTTTCTCCATCTGACAATTGACTCAAATTATACGCTTTACCATTTTTATCAATCGACAAAGAACTCCTTGATTTACTATTGGTATACAATTCATTCGTTTCTACCCTTAAATTCGTATATTTTGTATGAGCAAAAGAAGCAAAAAAGGCAATCAAAGCTTGTCGTACAGTATCTAAATTCGGATTCGTATAATCAAAGTTTTTTTGCTTTATTTTTTCTCTATTTTCTTTATTCTCTTCCTCTACAAACCAATTTACAAACTCACTAAAATCAGCTTTTTGATAATCAAAAGCATCATTGTAAACTTCTAATTGTGAAACCATTTGCAAATTTGTTGCCATTGAATTTGTAGATTCATCTAAATTTCTTTGAGCATGAAAATATTTGATGATGGGAATACTTGCTTTTTTATTCTTGACCAAGACTTCTTTTTGATAAAAGTATATGTATTCTATCAATTTATCTAAATCCTGTTTTCTTTTTATCAAATCATGGCTTAGTTTCCAAGACCCTGTAAAGTTTTCTCCCAAAGTACTTTGATCTATATAAATTTTATTAACTGTTTCTTGCTCATCTATATGAATGTCAGTCCTATTAAGCTTATATACCATCCCCTTTGTATTAGCTAAAAAGCGATTGGTAAACACATTCAAAAAAGTTGCCAACAAATCCAACAAAGAAGACTTCCCAGCACCATTTACCCCAACAAACACATTTACCTTCTCATTAAAATGAATAGTATGCTTTCCTTGAAACCCCCGATAATTTTGAATCTCTATAGATTGAATCAATTTCATTGCATTACTTTTTTATACCAAGCATCTCCAAAAATACCATTTTTCCCCATCTTCTCCAATCTACCCTATTTCTGCTTCTTAAAACCTCTTAATTCCTCTTTAGATTTATCTCCCCCCTCATACACCGCAATCTTCACCGTATCACCCTCCTCATTAAAATAATACCAATTGCCCCAACGCTTGCCCATATTATAGGTCGCCTCACAATTTTTCCAGCCTTCCTTATCATAATAGGTAAACAGCCCATCTTTCCTAGACAATTTCATCGTTCCAGTCATACCCACCTGACCATTTTTGTGCCATTGCGTAACCGCTCCAGTATACGCTTTCTGTACAGGATCATAAGTTTTCTCTTCCTTCTTCTCCCCTGTCTTATAATACTCAACCTCTATTTTAGGTTCCCGATTACAGCCCACCACCAAACAAACCAAGATTGCTGCTACAAAATATCGTTTCATATCTATTAAATTAAGTACCTGAGCTTACCGAAGGATCGTCCCATGAGCTTGCCGAAGGATCGTCCCATGAACTTGCCGAAGGATCGTCCCATGAACTTGCCGAAGGATCGTCCCCTGAGCTTGCCAAAGGACATTTATAAAAAAAATGACAGACATTCAATGTACTTACACATCAAACATCTGTCATTTTCTATTCTTTTTGATTTTTTCAATTAATCTTCCACCTTAACCGTCATCTTAATATCTTGTAATGGACGGTCCGTTCTATCTTTTTGAGCATTGCCAATTTTCTCTGCTATATCCATTCCCTCTACCACTTCACCAAAAACAGTATAACCACCATCCAAAAATGGCACCCCACCAGTAGACATATAAGTTGCCTTTTGCGTAGGCGTCAAAGAGCGAGGAATACGACCTTCCAACTGCTTCAATTCAGCATCGCTATATGTTTTACCCGTCACAATATAAAACTGACTACCCGACGATTGTTTCTCAGGATTTACCTGATCTGGTTGTCTAGCAGCCGCAACTGCTCCTTTTTTATGGTAATATTCAGGCATTATCTCCGCAGGAACCTTATAATCGGGTCCACCCTGCCCCAAACGAGCACCAGGCTGTGCCGTCTTAGAATCAGGATCACCACCTTGTACCATAAACTGAGGAATCACTCTATGAAACAAAGTACCATCATAATACCCCTCTTTTGCCAATTTGATAAAATTATCTCTATGTTGTGGTGTTCCATTGTACAACTTAATAACAATGTCTCCCATATCCGTACTAATGCGCACTTTCTGCTCTTTTTCTCCTCCACACGCACTCAGCACCATTATGCCAAACACCAATAATAATAAACCTATCTTTCTCATTATGCAATAATATTATATGTTAATCAATTCGTTTCTTGAATCTTAAATTTTGATTTTTCAATTCAATTAGAACGGAACGCTTTTATCTTTGTTTGCAAAGGGGCTCCCTGCTATCCATTCCAAGTCCTCGCCCGATAAAATCGGGACTGTGGGCTTTCCATTACTATCAGGCGTAGAATCGCAAAGCACACTCCTCCGTCGAATCGCAAAAAAAGTAGCTGAGCTTGCCAAGACAAAGATGGCTAAACCTGTCGCAACAAAGCGCAAATAAAATGGGGCAGATTATTTCCAACCTACCCCACTTCATTTTTTCATTACTTGACCCCAAAATCAGAGGTCAATATTTTAAAACTGCTTATTACTTTCTCGTTGCTGTTGATTGACAATTATCAGATTGTCCATTACTTGCTACTGTAAAAGTAAATGTCAACACATCCCCATCTAAATTACCACTACCAACAAATGTTACACCATCAGCAATCTGATTGGGAATATCTAAACTGTTTTGACTTATTGTTGCACTGATGTTTTCACCCCAGTTAAACAAATTGTTAATGATAATTGCATTATCTGCTGTGCTTGACTCACTAATTGCAATGTCATAAGCGTCATTTCCTGTACCACAAGTTTCAATAACCGAATAAGTACCAACAAACTGTGCTCTATATCCAAGAGGACTCAAAGTGTTACAAGTTACTCCTGCCCAATTAGGATCACATTCACATAGACCAGTATCAGAATTACAAGTACCATTAGGACCACAATCAAGGTTATCACAAGGGTCATCTTTACAGGCACCTAACCCTAACACAAATAGGGCAAGAATGAAAATTAATTTTTGGTATTGCATAAATAATTTTTTTTGGGTGCAAAGGTAATGATTTTTCTTTTTTTATATCAAAATGAAATTCGATTTTACAAGATTTACTTAGATAAATGTTCAAAATACTTTTCAAACATTGGTTTTTCTAAATTGAGAATGAGCTTATAAAATACAATGGTTTAAATATCATTCTTCACTTTCCATATAGCGAATCAGCATTTTTTTAATCAAATACTCTTGTTCTTTCAATCCTTTTGGCATCAGTTTCTCTGTTGGTTCATAATGTGGCCATCCCTCCTCATCTCTTCCCACAAAATAAAAATAACGCTCTTGACTCAGCAAAGTACAAACGCCTACATGCATCAAATCTTGCTTTTCTTCCTTGCTAAAAGTACGATCCAATTGCCCCAATTCTTGTACACCAATCAAAAAAAGTAGCCCTTCAAGGCTTGGTTTGGTCTTAAATTGTGGTTTAACCTTGTATAAAAGTCGCTGCCAATTCAGCTCTATTTCTTTTTCTTCCTCTGTCATAACGCAAAGATAAACAATACTTTGTATGCTTATATACATAGAAAAATGTTAAATTTTCCTACTTATATCCCTTACATACGTATCTTTTGCCTAAAAGCTATAAAAAGAGCATTTTATTTTTACGTAACATCTACGTATCTTTGCAAACTATTTTTATTTAGAAACAGAAAATATCTTATAAAAAATGGCTTTAATTGGTCGAATTCGTAGTAATGTAGGTTTGTTGGTGCTATTAATTGCACTGGCAATCATCTCCTTCCTTTTAATGGATGTATTCTCTGGACCTGGCTCTCAAAGTGCAGACAGCATCAATGCTGGTACTGTCAATGGTATCCCTATAGATTATCAGGCATATCAAACTAGAGTACAAAACGCCATCAACAACCAACAGCGTTCCAATCCCAATATGACAGATGCCCAGCGTCTACAAATTACAGAAAATGCTTGGGATGGCTATGTAAAAGAGGTATTGGCAGATCAAGAATATGATAAATTGGGTATTACTGTACCAAAAGAGGAAGTTAGTAGCCTTTTCTTAGGTGCCAATGCACACCCATCTTTGAGAAACGAAAGAACTTTCCAAAATCCAGAAACAGGTCAGTTTGACCCTGATATGGTTAGACAATATGAAGACAATCTTTCCAATCCACCAGAAAATGCAGATTCTAGACAAATTAGCAGTTCTATCCGTCAATGGAATGAGTTCAAAAAATTTGTCAAAAAAGATCAAAAAAGAATCAAATATGAAAACTTAATCAAAAAGGCAATTTATGTGCCTACTTGGATGGCGGAGCAAAGCAATGCTGCTACCAATCGCAAATCAGACATTTCGTATGTTCAAATTCCTTATACGAGCATCAACGACAATGAGGTATCCATTACAGACAATGACTTGCGTACCCATTTGAATAACAATCTTAATACTTATAAGCAAAAAGCCAATTGTGACATTGAGTTTGTCACTTTCGATATTGTGCCTTCTGAAGCAGATAAGCAAGAGGTACTCACACAAATCAATAATCGTTTGACTGATTTCAAAAGTGCTCCAGACGATTCAGCTTTTATTAGATCATACTCTGATATTCCTTTCAATAGCCAATATTTGACCCAACAGCAAATTCCAATCACTCAAAAGCAAGATGTGATGAATGCACAAGTTGGTGAAGTATATGGTCCTATTCAAGATGGTGATCGTTACATTGCTTACAAAGTGTTGGACAGAATATCCATTGCTGATTCTGTAAGTTGCGGTCACATCTTAAAAAGAGTTGCACCCAATACAGACGATGCAGTTGCTAGAAAAGCAATTGACAGTTTGTACAATCTAGCAATTGGTGGTGCTGATTTTGAAGAATTGGCAATCAACAATTCTGAAGACCAATCAAATGCCGAAAATGGTGGTGATTTGGGTTGGGTTCAACCAGGTAGAATGGTAAAGCCTTTCAATGACGCTATTTTCTATAAAGGAAGACAAGGAGATGTTTTGAAAGTCAAAACTTCTTTCGGATGGCACTTGGTAAAAATTCACCAATCTACTCCATCTTCTCAAGCTGTAAAAGTAGCTTTCTTAGGTAAAGATGTATTGCCTAGTACTCAAACCAGCAATGGCATCTATGCTACTGCCAATGAATTTGCTGGTCGCAATACAACATTAGCAGCTTTTAGATCAGCTGCTCAAGAAAAAGGCTTCAATGTACAAACAGCCACCAACCTAGAACAAAATGCCTACAACGTTCCTAACTTAGGCGCAACCAATGAAGTTCCTAGTTGGGCATATTCTAAAAATGTAGGAGATGTATCAAATGTATTTATTTTAGATGACAAATATGTCGTAGCTGCTGTAACCAAAAAGAGACAAGCTGGAACTCCAACAGTAGACGATGTACGTCTTAGATTGGAAAGTGAAGTAAGAAACACTAAAAAAGCTGCTTTGATTGCAGAAAAACTAGGAGGCAATACAGACCTAAACAGCATTGCTAGTAACTATAGTCAGACTGTACAAAATGCTACTGGTGTAGCATTTGATGGTCTAAACTCTACTTTGGGTAGAGAACCTAAAGTTCAAGCAGTCGCTGCTTCATTAGAAGCCAATCAAAGCTCGGGTCCAATTCAAGGAGAACAGGGAGTGTATGTTGTCAAAGTAAATAGTGTAAACAATCCAACGGCTGGCGATATGACTGCTGTTAAAAACACACAAGCAACAGCACTTAGAAGTCGTGTAAGTGGTACTGTTATGGAGGCCATCAAAAATGTCTCTCAGGTAGAAGACATCAGATATAAGTTTAGAACTAGATAAAAATAGTCCTTTAAGGCCAGTAATTAAAAAAAGCTCAACCAAATGGTTGAGCTTTTTTATTTTTGCAATAAATTTTCTGATAAGTAACAGAACCTATTTTTTTAAATATGTGTTCTCCTTTTTAATCTCTTTAATAAAAAACTAAGAACATAGATAGCATGGATACCAATAACAAACCCCAATTGACCATATACAATTCACATAGCCGAAAAAAAGAGGCTTTCAAACCATTGAATTCACCCTATGTAGGAATGTATGTTTGTGGTCCTACAGTCTACAGCGATGTGCATTTGGGCAATGTTCGTACATTCATCGCTTTTGATGTGGTATACCGCTATTTGCAATACCTTGGTTACAAGGTACGCTATGTTCGTAACATTACTGATGTAGGGCACTTGGTAGGCGATATAGATGAAGGAGAAGACAAAATTGCCAAAAGAGCCCGTTTGGAAAATTTGGAACCTATGGAAATAGTCCAAAAATACACCAATGGTTTCCACGATGTAATGCGTATTTATAATGCCATTTCTCCTAGCATTGAACCTCAAGCAACAGGACACATTGTAGAACAAATCGAAATGGTACAACGCATACTTGACAATGGCTATGGCTATGAAGTCAATGGTTCTGTCTACTTTGATGTTGTCAAATACAATGAAGAATATCCTTATGGAGAGTTGTCGGGCAGAAAAATTGAAGACCTGCTTTCTGGTACAAGAGAAGAATTAGAAGGTCAACAAGAAAAGAAAAATCCACTAGATTTTGCCATTTGGAAAAAAGCAGACAAAGGGCACATTATGCGCTGGAATTCTCCTTGGGGAGTCGGATTTCCTGGCTGGCATCTCGAATGCTCTGTGATGAGTACCAAATATTTGGGCGAAACCTTCGACATTCATGGTGGTGGTATGGACTTGCGTTTTCCGCACCACGAATGTGAGATTGCTCAATCTGTTGCTGCCGACGGCAAAGCTCCTGTTCAATACTGGATGCACACCAATATGTTGACAGTAAATGGGACCAAAATGAGTAAGTCGCTCAACAATTCATTTTTACCACACGAACTCATCAGTGGAGATCATCCTTTGTTGGAGCAAGGCTATAGTCCAATGACAACCCGTTTCTTTATGTTGCAATCACACTATGCCAGTACACTCGATTTCTCCAACGAAGCGCTACAAGCAGCCGAAAAAGGTTACCAACGTTTGATGAATGCCTGTAAAGCATTGGACAAAATGCATTACGATGGTGATGACAACAATTACAATCAAGAAGAAACCGATGCCATCAACCAATTGGTCGATCAAGCATTTGAGCATTTGAGCGATGATTTTTCTACCCCACAAGCCATTGCCCGTTTGTTTGATTTGTCGAAAAAAATCAATTCGTACAATGAAAAGAAATTGGACATCAACAATCTAAACAGCAATACCTTGAACAAATTGAAAGAAGCGTTTCCAGCTATTGTATTCGATATTTTAGGATTACAAGATGAAAGTGCCTCTGACAATGCTGAAGCAATGGATGGTTTGATGGATTTGATTTTAGACATTCGCAAAGAAGCAAGAGATAAAAAAGATTGGGACACATCAGACAAAATTCGCAATGTATTGAATACGTTAAATATTGTGGTCAAGGATGGGAAGGAAGGTTCGAGTTGGGGAATGGGGTGAATTGTGTGATTGTGTGATTGGTGATTGGTGATTGGTGATTGGGTGATTGCTATGTGTCAACCCGAACCGAAAACGGAACCGAAAACGGGCGTAATGTAGGGGTTGACCTATGTGTCAACCCGAACCGAAAACGGAACCGAAAACGGGCGTAATGTAGGGGCAGGTTTTATGCCTGCCCGAACAGGAAACACAAAAAAATGCCCGAACAGGAAACGGAACAGAAAACGAACGTAATGTAGGGGCAGGTTTTATGCCTGCCCGAACAGGAAACACAAAAAAATGCC
>JAHDIA010000276.1 GCA_020631035.1 Chitinophagales bacterium
GTAGGAAGCCGCAGGCGACTGGATAGCTTGTTTAAGAATTGCTCTCTTTAGCAAAAATTGTCAAAGAACATTAGATTATTATTATTGCATATGCTTCGTGTCAATCACATCAAAGAGACTTGCTTATATGTTCAAAACTTAGAGGCAAGCAAACAATTCTATCATGATAAACTCGGTTTCCCCCTTATTGGTTTAGTTGAGCACCGTCATGTCTTTTTTAGAGTTGGATCAACAGTACTACTCTGTTTTATTGCTGAGTCAACCAAAAATGACGAGCGACTCCCACCTCATTTTGGATATGGTAAGCTTCATTTTGCCTTTGAAGTTCCCACAGACCAATACAAAGTATGGAAAAATAAAATCACGTCTTTAAAGATCCCGATTGAACAAGAGGTCACTTGGCAGCCCAATAGAAAGTCTTTTTATTTTCGTGATCCAGACAATCATTGTGTTGAAATTGTGATGCCTGGTATCTGGGAATGAAGTTTTTCATCCTTTTTATTTTTGGGATGGAATGTTGGGACTTCCAAACGACGGTTTGTCCCCGCTATTCGTTTCTAGTCCCCTTGCTTGGCAAATCTTCCAGGTCTTAAAGATCTGGAAGTTTAAACCAAGCAAG
Source organism: Chitinophagales bacterium (assembly GCA_020631035.1). Lineage (GTDB taxonomy): Bacteria > Bacteroidota > Bacteroidia > Chitinophagales > UBA2359 > JAHDGP01. Next base: position 620 of record JAHDIA010000276.1, read on the forward strand.
GGGAGCTATCCACTACTATCGGGCATATTGAATCAAGCTTGCGTTCTTCGTCGCTTCTTTTTTAGATTTGACTATCTTTACACACAATTATTGAACAACAAGACAAATAACTGGTGCCCATTCTACAAAAAATCCAAAATTTCTTATTCCATCAATGCCGCCTCCACCCTAAAGAAAAAGTGCTAGTGGCAGTAAGTGGTGGTCTGGATTCCGTCAGTCTTTGCGAAATCTTATATCAATTAGATGTACCATTTGGCATTGCCCACTGCAATTTTAAACTACGTGGCAAAGACTCAGATCATGATGCAAGCTTTGTAGCACAAATGGCTCAAAATTACAAAGTTTCTTTTTTTGAAACAGAATTTTCAATGGAAACACTTGCAAAACAAAGCACCGATTCTATTCAAATGCTCGCCCGTAGATTGCGTTACGATTGGCTGGAAACAGTACGGAAACAGCAGTGTTTCCAAGCTGTTGCAACAGCACACCACCAAAATGATACAGTGGAAACAGTCTTGTACAACTTGAGCAAGGGAACAGGCATTGCAGGCTTGCATGGTATTCCAGCACGCAATCAATACACCATTCGTCCTTTGCTTTGTGTTACAAGAGAAGAGCTTGCCCAATTTGCTAAGGAACACCAATTGAAACACAGAGAAGATGCGTCGAATGCCACCACCAAATATGCTCGTAACAAAATACGTCATTTGGTAATTCCAGCACTCAAAGAAATCAACCCCAAACTGGAACAAACATTTTTTGACAACTGCCAACGTTTTAAAGAGGCAGAAGAATTGTATCGTTTTGCCATTGCCCAACAAAGCAAAAAACTGATAGAAAAAAGAAGAGAAGATTTTTTCATTCCGATTCTCAAATTGCAAAAACATACCATTGCGCCCAAGACAGTTTTGTGGGAAATTTTAAAGAAGTGGCAATTTACAACAAGTCAAGTACAAGACATTGTCGATTGTATAGACAGTGGTGCTTCGGGCAAATTGTTTTATTCTCCCACACATCGCTTGCTCAAAGACCGCCGTTTTCTTATCATATCAGTACTTGCCAATGAACATCCTAGTTTGTTTTTGTTAAATGCTGATGAAAGAAAAGTGGCTTTACCTGAATGTACCCTAAACATCAAAACAGTCAAACGAGAAAAATATGTGCTGGAAAACAATCCCAAAATAGCCGCCTTGGATTTTGACCAATTGGCGTTTCCCCTCAAATTGCGTAAATGGAAAGCAGGGGATTATTTTTATCCAATGGGACTATTCAAAGCAAGTGGGAAAGTAGGCAAACAAAAATTGAAAAAGTATTTTGGGAACCAAAAGTTTTCAGTTCATCAAAAAGAAAAGGTTTGGATTTTGCAAGACAATGAAGACCGCATTGTTTGGATAGTTGGCGAACGAATGGACGAGCGTTTTAAGATTACAGACAAAACCCAAAGGATTTATCGAATACGGATAAAACACGCCAAACCCAAATAACGTAGGGGTAAACCTATGTGTTTACCCGAACAGGAAACACACACAAAACGTAGGGGGCGAATAAATATTCGCCCAAAAAGGAAACACCAAATAAATTTTGGTCAGGACGTTTGGATTGGGAATGATGTTTTGGTTATGAATAACACCTATAAAAGAGGATAAAAAATGAAAAAACGCAGGACAGGACATGCCCAATACGCCCGATAGTAATGGAAAGCCCACAGTCCCGATTTTCGGGACGAGGACTTGGAATGGATAGCGGGGACAAACCATCGTTTGAAAAACCCAGCATTCCGTTCTAAAAATTGTCAAAGAATGAAAGTTGATTGGTAAAATATATGCCCAAACAAAACAATATAAAATTTTCGGTAGTCAGCCCTGTATATGGCTCTCTCAATGTATTGGAGGAATTGGTAGAACGGACTGCCCAAAGTTTGGGACAATTATCTGAGCATTACGAAATCATTTTGGTAGACGATTGTGGTCCTGGCAATGCTTGGGAACGCATACAAAATTTGGCACAACAAGACCCTCGAATTAAAGGCATTAAGTTGAGTCGGAATTTTGGGCAACATTATGCCATTTCAGCGGGCTTACAACATAGTAGTGGACAGTGGGTGGTGGTGATGGATTGTGATTTGCAAGATCAGCCTGAAGAAATTGCCCAGCTTTATGCCAAAACAAAGGAAGCTTATGATGTGGTATTGGCAAAGCGCAGTCAACGACAAGATGGTTGGTTCAAAAAAATAAGTTCTAAAGGCTTTTACAAAGTTTTGTCTTACCTCACAGGCATTCAATATGACCCAGATATTGCCAATTTTGGGATTTATCATCAAAAAGTCATTACCGCCATCAATGATTTGCCCGAACACATCCGATTTTTTCCTTCTATGGTGCGTTGGGTTGGTTTCAATACAACAAGTATTGATGTGGTGCATGCAGCTAGAAAAGATGGCGATAGTAGTTATAATTTGAACAAATTACTCAATTTGGCATTAGATATAATGTTGGCCTACTCTGATAAGCCATTAAGATTGACTGTTAAATTGGGTTTACTCATCTCCTTTTTATCTCTAATTTTTATTGTTATTACCATTGCACGCTATTTTATAGGAGAGATAACAGTCGAAGGCTATTTTAGCATCATCTTGTCTGTGTGGTTATTGGGAGGGCTACTCATTTTTATTATGGGAATTGTAGGATTGTACATTGGTCAAACCTTTGAAGGGGTCAAAGACCGTCCCATTTTCATTGTTGACAAAAGCATTAATTTGGATTAATGAATCATCGCCTATCACATCTTCCTTTTGATTCCCAATTGTTTGGTTATAAGGTAATGCGTTTTACAGCCCCTCGAATCAATCGAAAAGTTTTTTTTGAATTGGAGTTAAAGGTCAAACGCAAAGAAGCCCGTTTGCTTTATTTGTTTTTGAACCATCCCATTGATTTTACTTTACCCGACAATTGTCTGTTAATTGATCACAAGAGGACTTATGTACAAAACATTCAAGCAAGTGATACCATAGATGAGTCTATATTGCATTATCCTTCCTACAAAGAACCTCAAGAATCTATGTATGAACTCGCTTTGTTGAGTGGGCATTATTCTCGTTTTAAAACGGACCCTAATTTTGAGCACAATGAGTTTGAGAAGTTGTATAAGAAATGGATGGATAATTCTGTTAATCGTTCCATTGCCATAAGCACTTTGGTGTATCAAAAACAAGGAGAAATACTTGCTTTATTGACTTTGGGTCAAAAAAATAATAGAACGGATATTGGTTTGGTTTCGGTAACTCCTAAAGCACAAGGTCAGCAATTGGGTCAAAAGCTGGTCAATTACGCCCAGAAACTCTCCAATGAATGGGGATTTAAAAAAATTCAGGTGCTTACCCAACAATCGAATGAGGGTGCTTGTCGTTTTTATGAGAAATGTGGTTTTAGATTGGAAAAAACCGTTTATGTTTACCATTTTTGGAATTGATTGCCAGAACTCAAGCACTTAATGAACAACTATAAAATCCCCTACAACAAACCCTCGACTGTCGGAAACGAACTACAATACATTGAAGCAGCCATTGCTTCGGGTAAAATTTCGGGTAATGGACAGTTTACCAAAAAATGCCAGGCTTTTTTTAAAGAAAAATATGGTTTTAAAAAATGTCTCCTAACCTCTTCGTGTACCGATGCATTGGAAATGTGTGCCATTTTGCTAGATATACAAGCAGGAGATGAGGTCATTGTGCCTGCTTATACTTTTGTTTCTTCTGCCAATGCCTTTTTGTTGAGAGGTGCCAAGATTGTCTTCATTGACTCTCAAGTAGAGCATCCCAATATGGATGTAGCTGCTTTGGAACAACTGATTACTCCCAAAACCAAAGCAATTGTGGTGATTCATTATGCAGGAATGGCCTGTGATATGGATAAGATAATGGCTATAGCTGATAAACATCAACTTTTTGTGGTAGAGGATGCCGCACACGCTATTGATGCTTTTTACAAGGATCGAGCACTTGGAAGCATTGGGCATTTGAGTGCTTTTTCGTTTCACGAAACAAAAAATGTCATTTCGGGCGAAGGTGGGATGTTGGTCGTCAATGATGAACAATTTATCAGACGTGCTGAAATTGTTTGGGAGAAGGGCACCAATCGTTCGGCATTTTTTAGAGGTGAAATCAATAAGTACAATTGGGTAGACATTGGTTCTTCTTTTTTGCCTTCTGAATTGACTGCTGCTTTTTTGTTTGCACAGCTAGAAAATATTGAACGTATTCAGGCAAAACGGGTTCAAATTTGGCAATACTACTTTGACCACTTAAAAATTTTAGAAACAAAAGGGCTTTGCCAGATACCCCATATTCCCAAAGGTGCAAGCATCAATGGTCATTTGTTTTATTTGGTTTGTCCGAACGAACAGACCCGCAATGCATTAATAGACCATTTGAAGGCTAAAAACATACTGGCGGTTTTTCATTATCTTGCTTTGCATCAGGCTCCATTTTTCCAAAACCAGTATGAAGGAACAGCATTGCCCAATAGTGAACATTTGACACATTGTTTGGTGCGCTTGCCTTTGTTCTTTGAGTTGAGCAAAGAGGAACAAAATTTGGTAATTGAGGAAGTATTGTTGTTTTTTGATCAGAAGTTTGGCGTGTAGTGGATTAAGACCACTCAAAATCTCAATGCATTTACGCAAAAAATATATAACTTTGTTTTTCAAACTAGACCAAAGTGCGCCTTTATGAAAATACACAAACTATCTATTGTCATTCCTGCCTACAATGAAGCTAAAACCATTCATTTAATTCTAGATAAAATCAAAGAAATGGACTTGGTAGATGGTATTCAAAAAGAATTGATTTTGGTCAATGATTGTTCGACTGATGATACAGAAAATGCCATTCAAAATTATATTAAGGCGAATACAAGTTTAGACATTCAATATTACAAACACGAAAAGAACCAAGGTAAAGGTGCCGCCTTGCATACAGGTATTTCCAAGGCAAGTGGAGATGTATTGGTCATTCAAGATGCCGATTTAGAATATGATCCAAGAGAGTACAACATACTACTAAAACCCATCATTGAAGGTTTTGCGGATGTGGTTTATGGTTCACGTTTTATGGGAGGCAAACCCCACCGTATTTTGTTTTTTTGGCACTCTATAGGCAATCAGTTTTTGACCTTTTTGTCCAATATGTTTACCAATTTGAATTTGACTGATATGGAAACTTGCTATAAAGTATTTCTTACCAAACACATTCAGAGCTTGCAATTAAGAGAGAAACGTTTTGGTTTTGAACCAGAAGTGACTGCCAAGATTGCCCGTATTCCAGACATTCGTATTTATGAAGTGGGTATTTCGTATTATGGTCGCACCTATGCCGAGGGAAAAAAAATCAATTGGCGGGATGGTTTTCGGGCGATTTATGCCATTTTGAAGTACAATATTTGGGCGAGGTGAAAAACCAAGCTATTCAGTTTTTACTTTGAATGAGGTAATATCCACAGGTAGTCACAAAGTTTTTGAGGTAATAAACGCTTCCTAGAATTGGGAGTTTTTCTCTTGGTTCTAAGTCAAATTTGTATTTGTAAATAGGATTGAACAAATACAAGGTTTTCTCTACAATTTCATAATTGGTTTGCTTACAAATGCGCTCAAAACGCTCTAGAGAAATGCCTGTCTTTTTGTTGTACAACAAATGTTCAATTGCCCGTTCTTTTTCTCCAAAAGCCCGCAACAACATTGGATACAAAGGTCCTGGCAAAAGATGAATGTAAGGCACTTTTCGCAAAATGCTTTTGCACATTTGTTGATGTCCTCCAAAAGGCATTTGCCAAGGTGGGAAACCAAAATAAATATGCCCTCCAGGTTTGAGAAAACGATGGAACTCTTGCATTATCTTGGCTTGGTCAGGAATGTGTTCTATGACATCTTTCAATACAATTAAGTCAAAGCGTGTCCCCATTTCTTTTTCTGGGTCAACATCATAAATATTTTTATTGATGAGTTGTACAGAGCCGTCCTCCACAAATTCAGCCAACATTGTAAATGCTTTTTTGTACTTTACTTCTGTCAATTCTACTCCCACACCTTTGCAGCCCCTTTGAACAAAAGCTTTTAAAACGCCCCCTTCGCCACAACCGACCTCCAATACGTTCATTCCTTTGGTAATGGGTAAACTCTGCTCAATAAAGGGAATGACATATGCGTGTGCATTCTCAGTTTGCATATGAAAATAGGCTGTTCGATCTTTGTGAAATTCGTAGGGCATTGACTTAATATTTTTCGTTCTTTGGCATCAAGTGTGAAAAAGTGAATTTTACAAGCAAAGGCTTCAGTCGCTGCGCTCCCTACATTCTTTACTTGTCACATTCACCACACTTCCTGCCCAAGAACCATATTTGCTGCAAAATTACAAAATTCATCCTCCTTTCATAGATAAAAATCTATCAGACACATAATCTATCATTATTCTTACTTATCCACATCAATCCACACTTATCCATATTGTTTATAAGTTATTTTATACTTATGTTTACAGCCATATTGGATGAGTTTAAAAAATAGCTTTTGAAGAATCAAACAAAACACTTTTCAACACTTATCCACACACTTATCCACAATTATTCAAGAGCAGTTTTAAAGTCTAAAATTCGCTTCTTTTTTTAAAAAAAATGAGAGTAAATGCTTAAAGTAAAATTTGAGACGAAACATTTTAAAAACCTATCAACCAATGAGTTATACAACATAATGGTATTGCGTCAAGTTGTTTTTGTGGTAGAACAAGACTGCCCATATATCGATGCAGATGGTAAGGATCAAGACTCTCATCATGTCATGGGTTATCCACATTCTGATGGTTTAGAAGCCTACACTAGAATTGTTGCTCCTGGCGTCAGTTATGAAGAGGTTTCTATTGGTCGAGTCATCACTTCACAAAAGTACCGTAACAAAGGCTTGGGGGTTTTATTAATGGACGAATCCATCAAACAAGTCTATGAACTGTATGGTAAAGTTCCCATCCGCATTTCGGCTCAAGCACACCTCCAAAAGTTTTATGGCAAATTCGACTTTAAAACGGTGAGTGAAGAGTATTTAGAAGATGGCATTCCCCACGTAGAAATGTTGAGAGCTTAAATTCCCCAA
>JAHDIA010000277.1 GCA_020631035.1 Chitinophagales bacterium
GCTTTACACCTATTGGTGGTACTATCACATTAGATCCTTGTGTTTTTCAAATACGTGGATGTAAAACAGATGGCGAAGGTGGAAATACAATTGAAGATGATTTCTTTAAAATATTTCCCAATCCCGCCCAGGATGTACTCAATGTCAATTTAAGTGGAGCGATCCAAGAAGTATACATTTTGGATATTACGGGACGTATCCTTAAATCTGAAAATGTTACTGGTAATACATTTGTAAGTTTTAATCTTACTGATTTTGCCTTGGGTACTTACTTTGTCCAAACAGTCGATGCTAAGGGCGAAGCACAAGTACAACGCTTTGTCAAAATGTAAGGAAGGAATAAAATAAGCTTGTAATTCACTTGCTTCAGATATGACATTTCTTAAAGAAATGTCATATCTATTCTAAGAATTTATTTGACACACGTTCCTAAATATTAACACACGGTGGAAGAATACGTAAATGTCCAATCTCTCTTTTGAGCTTGGGCATTTTTATTTATCACCAAACTCCTAGCCTTTCGACGAAGAACAAAACTATGCGAAACTACGCCCGATAGCAATGGAAAGCCCTGTACGGGCAGTGCCTTGTGCCTGCCCTAAGGCTTGGAATGAATAGCGGGGACACACTTTACAAACGAATGCCCCCAACGTTCCGTCCCAATTATTCAATTGACCAAAAGAGAATTTTTAAATTTAAATCAAAAACTCAAACAAATTGGAGTTTTCATTTAAATACTCGTAATTGATATTATGATTTTTCATCCGTTCAATCAATAAATTAAAATCTTCTTTTTTGGCGAGTTCGATACCGAGGACAACGGGACCTGAATCTCGACTGTTTTTCTTTTTGTATTCAAAGTAGCAGATTTCGTCATTGGGTCCTAGGACTTCAATTAAAAACTCTTTGAGGGAACCTGCTCTTTGTGCGAGGCGAATGACGAAGTAATGTTTTAAGCCTTCGTACAAAAGAGAACGCTCCTTGATCTCCGCCATACGGGTAATGTCGTTGTTGCCGCCACTGACGATACAACAAATATTTTTGCCTTTGATGATGTCTTTGTAATGGTCCAAAGCGGCAATGCTCAAGGCTCCCGCAGGTTCGACCACCAATGCTTCTTCATTGTACAATTCCAAGATGGTCGAACAAATTTCACCTTCGGGAACAAGATGAATTTCGTCCAATACTTGGCGGCAAATCGCAAAGGTAATGTCGCCCACTTTTTTGACCGCCGCCCCATCTACAAATTTGTCAATGCTTTCGAGTTCGGTATTGACGCCTTTTTCAAAAGAGGTTTTCATTGCAGGCGCACCGAGGGGTTCTAGACCAATGATTTTGGTCTGGGGAGAAACTTGTTTGAAAAAACTCCCCACTCCTGCCGACAGCCCACCGCCTCCGACTGGAATGAATAAATAGTCTAAATTTTCTTCGGCATCGTCCCATATTTCTTGTCCAACGGTCCCCTGCCCTTCTATGGTTTTCACATCGTCGAATGGATGGACAAAAGCTTTGTTGTTGGCGATGCTGTCTTTCATTGCCTCGTTAAATGCATCGTCGAAGGTATCGCCCACCAAGACAATTTTGACGTATTCTCTGCCAAACATTTCGACCTGTTTGATTTTTTGTTTGGTGGTGGGAACGGGCATATAGACCACACCCGATATTTTTAATTTTCGGCAAGAATAGGCAAAGCCTTGAGCGTGATTGCCTGCACTGGCACAGACCACTCCGTTCTTGGCTTCTTCGGCATTTAGACTCGAAATTTTGTTGTGTGCCCCCCTAATTTTGTAGGAACGAACCACCTGCAAATCTTCTCTTTTGAGCCATACTTTGCAATCGTATTTTTCGGACAAACTGGCACTGAATTGTAGGGGCGTATGCAAGGCAATTTCCTTGAGGCGTTTTCTCGCCCGCATAATATCACTGCTAGGAATGATTTGGATTTTGGGGTTTGCTTCCACTTTATTTATTTATTTATTGAACAATCTACTCACGGCACTTCCTCTCCCATCGAGGCTTCCCACAATACAAACCAATCTTCTCGGCTCATTTGAATCTCAAGCGCATTTACTGCTTTTGAGATGCGTTCGATTTTGGTTGTTCCCAAAACAGGCAATATACCCGAAGGATGCTGCATCAACCAAGCGAGGTAAATTTGGTCTTCGCTGGCATTGTATTTTTGCGCCAATTCTGTGGCTTTGCTTTTTACGTTTGCAATGCGTTCATCCTTAAAATCGCCAAACAATTTTCCTCCGCCAAGTGGGGACCACGCCATTGGCTTACATTGACTTCTGAGACAGGCATCTAATGTGTTATCTAAGAATGGATCAAGTTTCAAAATAGAGGCTTCGATTTGATTGGTGACCAAGGAAAACAAACTGTCCAATGTTTCAAATTGCTTGGCACTAAAATTGGAAACGCCAAAATGCAAGACTTTACCTGCTTGTTGTAAGTCCTCAAATGCTTCTGCCATTTCGTGATAATTCATCAAGGGCGAGGGACGGTGAATCAACAACAAATCCAAACGGTCTGTATTTAAATTGTTCAAACTGTTTTCTACCGACTGAATGATGTGTGCCTTGCTGGTGTCGTAAGATTTAATCTTATGTTCGGGTCGATTAGGTGTCACCAATTTGATGCCACATTTGCTCACCAACTGCATTTGTTCCCGTAGAGATGCTTCGTTTTTCAAGACGCCTCCAAACTCAGCTTCGTTGGTATAGTGCCCATAAATATCTGCGTGGTCAAAGGTGCTTATACCTAATTCTAGACATCCCTTGATCATCTTTTCTATTCCTGCGGTGTCCAATTGACTACCCCAAACGCCCCAACTCATGACGCCTGCAACGATGCGGGAAAATTCGGGACCATTGACTGATAAATTTATATTCATTTTATTTATTAATTCTTAAATTTATTTTTTTGTACGGAATGTTTGGTTTTTCAAACGTTTGGGTGTCCCCGCTATCTGCCATACATGGTATGTGCTTCTATCGGGCGTAAAATCGGTTCTGTGTGTGCTTCGTCGGTTCTGTTTTCTGTTCGGGCGAATTGCATTCGCCCATACATTATTTGCGCCCGTTTTCTGTTTGGGCGAATGTTTATTTGACCATATATTATTTGCGCCTGTTTTCTATTCAGACGTTGCGTGCAACGTCTCTACGTCATGAATTTACACAATTACATAATCAACCATTTACACAATTACATAATCAACCATTCACACAATTACACATTCACACAATCACACAATCAACACAATTCACCCCAATCCCACAATCTCCTTCAACAAAAAATCCGCCATTGAATCGACCTTTTCCATTATGACCTTTGCATCACCAACGGGATACACTGCCAATTTCAATAGCTCGTACATCTCCTCCTGTTTTTCGGGATAATGTTTGCTAAAACGTTCGTAACAGGGATACAAATCTCTGGTAAAACATTGTTCTTTTTCCATTACCAATTCGAATCCAATACGAACCATTCGTCGCATAATCCAATTGCAACTTTCCCTTATGTCTTTGGGATCTTTTTCGACCGTCAACCAATTTTTTAATTTTGCCAAATCTTGCTCAAAAAAATCGGAATGGGGACGTCCATCTTTGCCAGGTTTGAATTTGGGCAATGATGGATTCAAATCTTCACCAAAGATACACACACATTGGGTTTTTAAAAGAAATTGCAAACGTCTATCTTGGTGAATGTCTGCTAGGCTTTGAAAATGCACTTCTGCCCCTTCCAAAAAATTATATTTGGACTCTAGGTAATCCATCATTTTTCTTTTGGGCTGCAATGCTTCTTTGGAGAGCTTGGTATGGGATACAGCTATGGTATCAATATCGGATATGGGTGGGATGGCTGTTCCTTTGGCAACACTTCCCCTTAGATAAACACTGTGTAAGTGTACTGCAAAATGTTCTTGATACAGTTCTAGCATTTCTTCTACGACAGGACTGTACTGCTCTTGCACTTTGTCCAAAGAACAAATATTGACAATGTAGCCCTCTTTATCCAAGGGCTGTACACTGCCAATATTTTTGATTTCTCTTTTCAATTATATAAATAAATTTAAATTTACGCTTTGGGACGCAAAGAACGCACCTGTGCCCCTGCCTGCCACATCTCTGACTCCCGCAATTCTTTCAATTCTCCCTCTAGTTTTTCTCTATAATCGTCTTGGCTATTGATTGCAATAACATGAGCTGCTTCTCTACCCGATGCTACCTCCTCATACAATTCGCCAAAGACAGGTTGAACAGCTTCTTTGAATTTATTTTTCCAATCCAAGGCACCTCTTTGTGCTGTAGTCGAACAATTGGCAAACATCCAATCCATTCCATTTTCCGCCACCAATTTGATGAGGCTCTCGGTCAATTCTTCAACCGTTTCGTTAAAGGCTTCCGAAGGAGAATGTCCTTTGCTACGTAGGAGTTCATACTGTGCTTCCATCACTCCTGCCAAGGCTCCCATCAAAATACCTCTTTCGCCTGTTAAATCGCTGTATACTTCTTTCTCAAAGGTGGTTTCAAATAAATATCCAGAACCTACACCAATACCAAGCGCAACCACTTTATCTTTTGCTTTGCCTGTTGCATCTTGGGCAATGGCATAGCTAGAATTCAATCCCTTGCCTGCTACAAACAAACGACGTAAGCTAGTCCCTGAACCTTTTGGGGCAACCAATACCACATCTACATCTTCAGGAGGAATGATGCCCGTATGACTTTTATATGTCAATCCAAAACCATGTGAGAAATACAAGGTCTTTCCTGCTGTCAAATGTTTTTTGACGGTGGGCCAAACAGCTATCTGTCCTGCATCCGAAAGCAAATATTGTAAGATGCTCCCCTTCTGACAAGCTTCTTCGATTTCAAATAAATTGACGCCTTCTTCCCAACCGTCTGCTACAGCCTTGTCCCAAGTTTTGGAACCTTTGCGTTGCCCAACAATGACATTGAATCCATTGTCTTTTAAATTTAAGGCTTGTCCTGGCCCTTGTACACCATAGCCCAATACTGCAATGGTTTCGTCTTTTAATACTTCTCTCGCTTTATCGAGGGGAAACTCTTCTCGTGTCACCACATTTTCGTCTACTCCTCCAAAATTGATTATTGCCATTTTATTTTAATTGTGAGTTGTGAATTATAAATTGTGAATTGTGATTTTTCAATCTTGAATTTAATTCAATTCTTATTAATTGATTTAAAAGTTGCTTTGTCCATTTTGATGGTCTTTTGCAAAAACTGATTGACCTTGGTCATTGGTTTGTTGCTAAGGGCAATGCGTCCCGAACGACTGAATGCCATTATGCCATAAGGTTTGAGCAACTCAAATAATTCTTGGGTTCGCTCTTTGTGTCCCGTTTTTTCGATGATGGTGTACTCTTTTCCAACATATAAAATACGGGCATTGTTGGCACGTACCAAACGCTCAATTTGGGTGCCTTCGAGCAATGCCTTGGTAGGTACTTTGTAAAGAGCCAATTCTTGATAAACCAAATCATCGTCAGTATAAACGACAACTCTAAAAACATCCATTATTTTCTCCAATGTTCTTGCTACCTTTTGAATCAGTTCTTCAGTAGTATCGACTACAATAGTGAAACGATAAATGTCTTTATTTTCTGTTTCCGATGCACTAAAACTTTGGATGTTGATTTTGCGTCGGGTAAAGGTGGTCACAACCTCTTGAGTCAGTCCTATCGAATTTTCCGTTAAGATAGACAAAGTATATGTTTGGGTTTCCATTTTTTTAATTTATTTATTAATGGTGTCAAGTTACAAACTTGACTTACTTTTTGGTTTAAGTAAAATACTTAAACCTACGAAAGAGAATCTTAAATTTTCTAATTTTGAATTAAATCTATTCCAATCGAATTTCATCCACAGCCGAACCTGAAGGAATCATAGGGAATACATTTTCCTCTGCTTCACAAACGACTTCTAGTAAGTAAGGATTTTTAGATTTAATCATTTTGGTAATGGCATCGTTTAAATCTTCTCTTGCTTCTACTCTTTGCGCTTCAATTCCAAAGCCTTTGGTGATGGCAATGAAATCTGGATTTTGCAATTCGACGAAAGAATAGCGTCTTTCAAAAAACAGTTGCTGCCATTGGCGGACCATTCCCAAGTGATTGTTGTTCAATATCACAATTTTAACAGGCAAATTGGATTGCCAAATGGTTCCCAATTCTTGTAAGGTCATCTGAAATCCTCCATCACCAATGATTGCGACTACTTCTCTTTTGGGTGCAGCAACTTTTGCCCCAAATGCGGCAGGCAAACAAAAACCCATCGTTCCCAATCCACCTGATGAAATCCAAGAGTCTGTTTTTTCGTAGCCATAATATCTTGCAGCAACCATTTGATGTTGTCCTACATCGGTGACAATAACCGCCTTGCCTCTGGTTTCCTCCGAAATCATTCGCATCACCTCGGCCATTTTGATTTGTCCTTCTTGTGGATACAACTCAGGCTGAATGACTTTTTCAAATTCTTGTTTGTCGCACTTTTGAAACTCCTTAATCCATTTGGGATATTTTTTTTCTTTGACTTTTGACAGCAAAGCCTTGATTGCCGCCTTGGCATCTCCTAGAACTGGAACGTGGGCATAGACATTTTTACTGATTTCGGCTGGATCAATTTCAATATGAATGACCTTGGCTTGTTTGGCATAACGGCTTACATCACCCGTCACTCTATCGTCAAAGCGCATCCCAATGGCGATGAGGACATCACATTCATTGGTCATCATATTGGGACCATAATTGCCATGCATTCCCAACATTCCCATATTGAGTGGATGACTAGAAGGCATAGCCGACAAACCTTGCAAGGTCAAACCAAAAGGAATGCCCGACTTTTCAATGAGCTTGGTCAGTTCTTTTTGTGCTTTGGAAATCAACACCCCATGCCCCACCAACATAAATGGTTTTTTGGCTTTATTGATAAGCTCAACTGCTTTTTCAATTTGTTTTTTATCAATACTAGGCACGGGCTTGTAGGAACGAATGCCTGTACATTTTTTGTACTCAAAATCCAATGAGTCTAATTGGGCATTTTTGGTAATGTCAATCACGACTGGGCCTGGTCTTCCGCTGTTGGCAATGTAAAAAGCCTTGGCAATGACTTCGGGTATCTCCGCTGCATTGGTCACCTGATAATTCCACTTGGTAATCGGCATCGTTACGCCTATGACATCCGTTTCTTGAAATGCATCTGTCCCTAAAAGGTGTTTGGGCACTTGCCCAGTAATGCATACCATTGGTGTAGAGTCAACCATTGCGTCGGCTATGCCTGTTACCAAATTGGTTGCCCCTGGACCAGAGGTTGCCAGACATACAGATGCTTTGTTTTTGATACGGGCGTATCCTTGGGCGGCATGGGTTGCGCCTTGTTCGTGCCTGACCAATATGTGGTTGAGATGTTCTTGGTATTTATACAATTCATCGTAAACGGGCATAATGGCTCCTCCTGGATAACCAAATATGGTGTCTACTCCTTCGGCTAATAGAGAGAGGACCACCGCTTCGGCTCCACTGATGTTTTTCTTCTTGATGGCGGGCTTTTTTAATACCGCTCGCTTTTCTTTCTCGGTTGCTGTTGGCATTTTATTCGGTGAATTTTATGTTTAAATTTAATTTTAATTTCTTTTTGTACGGAACGTTGGTTTTTCAAACCTTCGTGATTCCCCGCTATTCGCTACTAGTCTCGTTGGTTGGTAGACCTGACAGGTTTTAGAAACTACAAAC
>JAHDIA010000278.1 GCA_020631035.1 Chitinophagales bacterium
GACATCATACGAGAACCCATTGGATAGGCCAATCCCCATTTGGCGGCAGATTCAGCATCAATTTTGCGAACTTCAGGGTGATTGCCCAAGCCCAAATAATTGTTGATGCTCCAAATGATGCGTTCTTTACCATTGAATACCATACGGCTACCCAATTCACCTTCCAGTTTGGGAAACATATAGTATTCGGCAGCTCCTAGGTTGGCATATTGGCGGAGCGGACCGCTTGTGTTGTCCTTTAATCTTTCAAATAAATCCATGAGTTAAATTTTATTTGACTTTCAAAATAAGTGAACCTAAGACTCAAAAGAGTTTGTATGGTTCAACAGTTTATGATAAGCCAACGGTACATCAATGATTTTCGTCTATTTTATAGTAAATATAAGCGATGGACTACAAATAACGACCATCTCTTTACATTTCATCTAAATTATAGCGCACAAAGGTAATAGATTACTCATAAAAAGTGACAATATGATTTAGAATTGAAAGTTATTATTAAAAACCTTATCTTTGCGGGCTGATGAAAATCAAACATTTATATACCATCCTCTTTGTATTGTTTTGTATGAGCAGTTTTTCTTGTAAGAGTTCTTATCAAAAACTATTGAAAAGCAGTGATTATGATTTGAAATTGCAGAAAGCAAAACAATACTACAATTCAGGCAATTACATTAAGGCAATTCCTTTGTTTGAAGAATTGATTGGTATTCTAAAAGGTACCCAAGATGTAGAAGATTTGTACTATTTTTATCCTTATTGCTACTTTGGACAGGGGGATTATCAATTTGCTTCTTACTACTTTAAGAATTTTATTGATTATTATCCTCGAAGCCCTAAAGCAGAAGATGCTCGTTTTATGTCGGCTTATTGTATGTACAAATTGTCGCCTGTGATAGACCTCGATCAAAGTTTTACCCACAAGGCGATTGAAGCTTTTCAGTTGTTTGCCAATACCTATCCTGAAAGTGAAAAGATAGAAGAATGTAACCAATTGATGGATGAAATGCGTAAAAAACTAGAGGTGAAGTCTTATAGAGCTGCCAAATTGTACTATGATATGCGGGACTATAAATCGGCAGCTAAGGCTTTGAACAATATGCTTTTGGATTTTCCAGAAACAGATGAACGAGAAGAAGTGAACTTTTTGATACTAAAATCCAATTTTTTGTATGCTGAAAACAGTATTGAAGAGAAACAAGAAGAAAGATACAATTCAACAGTGGCAGCATATTTGAGCTTTATAGAGAAGTTTGCTGAAAGTGAATATTTGAAAGAGGCAGAAGATATTTATGAGAAGAGCAATAAGGAGTTGGATAGATTGAAAATGGGAGAGAAAGAGAAGAAAGGGCTGAAGAAAATATTAACCAATCCATTGGGAGGGTAGAGATGTTGTGTGCAATGTCTGTATGGATGAATGCAAAATGAATGCAAAATAAAAAAAAGATAAATATATGAGCAAGTTTAAAAAAATTGCAACCAAGGGAATCAATCCTTCAATTGAAACACAAGCATTGACAGTGTATGCTGCCAAAACAGGTAATTTGTATGAAACCCTTGTTGTACTTTCTAAAAGATCGAAGCAATTGAGCATTGAGATGAAGGAAGAATTACACGCAAAATTGGAAGAATTTGCCAGCTCAACTGACAATCTTGAAGAGATTCACGAAAATCGTGAGCAAATCGAAATCTCAAGATTTTATGAGCGTTTGCCACATCCAACCATTATTGCTCAAGATGAGTTGTTTTCGGATGAGATTTATCATCGTAATCCGAGTAGGGAAAGACAGCAGGAGGATTAGCTTCGACAGGCTCAGCTACCTTTTGAGCTTTGACAGGCTCAGCTACCTTTGAGCTTTGGCAGGCTTGGCTATCTTTTATCTTTACTTGATAGGCTTCGCTACCTTTATCTTTGTGAGTGAATGTTGTAAAATAGCCTTGATAGAAGCGGTTACCCCGCAACGGGGATTCGGCAAGCTCAGTCTCTTTTTTAGTGAACTTTTCCTTTTGGGTTTAACTGCTTGGTGAGTCTGTCGAACCCAAGTGAGGAGTAAAAGCGGATAGCGAGCAAAGAAGTAGCGACGAAGTACCTAAACCATTGCTTCAAAAAGAGAAAGTAATGTACATTACTCAAAATTTATTTAATAGCCTATGATGGATGTTCTAAAAGGCAAAAAAATACTATTGGGATTAACGGGTAGTATTGCTGTATATAAGTCAGCAGTATTGACCCGTTTGTTGGTTAAGGCAGGTGCTGAAGTCAAGGTGATTATGACGGAGGGAGCTAAGACATTTGTATGTCCGCTTACTTTTTCAACCCTTTCCAAAAATCCTGTTTATACTGAATTTGTCAGTTCTGAGGGAGCAGTTTGGCAAAGCCATGTCGAGCTTGGTTTGTGGGCAGATGCATTGCTCATTGCGCCAGCTACTGCCAATACGATTGCCAAAATGAGCAATGGGCTATGCGACAATATGTTGACAGCAGTTTATCTTTCTGCCAAATGTCCCGTGATCTTGGCTCCAGCTATGGATCGAGATATGTGGTTGCATCCATCAACACTCAATAATTTGGAAAAGTTAAAATCTTACGGGAATCATATCATTCCTGTAGGAGAAGGGGAATTAGCGAGTGGTTTGGTAGGAGCAGGAAGATTGGCAGAACCCGAAGAGATTGTAGCCTATTTAGAACAGTTTTTCTTTAAACAAGACAAACCAGAACTCAGCGAGTTTTTTGAAGGCAAAAATGTGTTGATTACTGCGGGACCAACCCAAGAATCACTCGATCCTGTACGTTTTATCAGCAATCATTCATCTGGTCGAATGGGCATTGCTTTAGCCGAAGAAGCCAGTCGAAGAGGGGCGAGTGTGTCTTTGGTACTTGGTCCAAGTCAATTGCGTCCAAAAGACGCCAGTGTGGAGCTTGTAGCGGTTAAAAGTGCCGAGGATATGTACAATGCAGTCGATGAGCGTTTTGACAAAGCCGATATTACCATTATGGCGGCGGCAGTAGCCGATTTTACCCCCTTGACCACAGCCAATAAAAAAATCAAGAAATCGGGCAAGGGCAATATGAGCATTGAACTCAAGCGCACCAAGGACATTTTGAAGTCGATGGGTGCCAAAAAAAGAGCTGATCAGTTATTGGCGGGCTTTGCTCTAGAAACCAATGATGAGGTAGCCAATGCTAAGAGAAAACTAGAAAGCAAAAACCTCGATTTCATTGTTTTGAACTCGATGAGAGAAAAAGGTGCAGGATTTCAGCATCATACCAATAAAATTACTATATTAGACAAACATAATAATCTTAAAACTTTTGAGTTAAAGTCTAAATACGATGTAGCGAAGGACATATGGAATTATGCGGCGGAATTATCATGAGTAAAGTATAAAACAATAAAGATGAAAAATACAATCATACTTCTACTGGCTTTTTTTAGTTTGAGTGCCTCGGCTCAAGAGTTGTTGTGTAATGTAAAAGTACAAACACCCAAACTGAACAAGGTAGACCCTGCGGTATTTAGAACACTCGAATCTGAGTTGTCAGAGTTTATGAACAATCGTCAGTGGACGTCGAGAAGTTACAGTAATAATGAAAAAATAGAATGTAGTTTCAACATTACCATAGTAGAAGAGATATCGAGTACTCAGTTTGGAGCAGAGGTGACCATTGAAGCCAACCGTCCTGTTTTCAACTCCAACTATAAATCATTGTTGTTCTTGCACCAAGACAAAGATTGGCAATTCACTTATACCGAATTTCAGCCATTGGAGTATGACGAGAACGGTTTTGTAAACAATCTTACCTCAATGATGGCATATTATGCCTATATGATCATTGGCTATGATTATGATTCTTTTACAGATCAGGGTGGAACGCCTTATTTTCAAAAAGCAGAGGACATTGTAAACAGAGGACAGTCAGCGGCAGAACCAGGTTGGAAGCCCAATGACAATAATAAAAGAAGAAATCGTTATTGGATGGTTACCAATATGTTGAGTCCTCGTTTCAAGAAACTAAGAACGGCTTATTACAATTACCACCGCAAGGGATTGGATATGATGTATGAAAATCCCCAAGAAGCACGTAAAAATCTAGTGAGTGCACTTGAATCGCTCAAGCAGTCACACCAAGAAAATCCCAATACCATTGCCATAAAAGTATTTACAGTTACCAAAAATGAAGAAATACTTGATGTTTTTGCCGATGCCAGTGTTGCCCCACCTGACAAGATGAAGGTAAAAAATATTATGTCTTTGGTTGATCCCAGCACGAGTAGTAAATTTGATGCATTGACCAAGTTTGGAGGCAAAGCTGATGGTCAATATTCGCCCAGATCAGGACAAATGCCCAAAAGAGGAGGAAGATGATACATGACTAAAATTCTAATCATGCGCTTTAGCTCAATAGGAGACATCGTATTGACCACACCAGTTATTCGATGCCTTAAAGAGCAAATAAGCGATGCAGAAATACATTATTTGACCAAGGCACAGTACAAAGATGTACTCAAAGCCAATCCATATATAGACAAATTACATCTTTACCACAATAAGTACAAACAGCTCATCAATCAGCTTCGATTGGAGCGGTATGATCACGTTATTGACCTACACAACAATCAACGGACCTTCTTATTTAAGATGGCATTGGGAGTCAAAAGTCGAGCAGTAGACAAGATCAATCCCCAAAAGCTGTTGATGGTCAAGTTAAAAATTGACAGATTGCCAAAGGTGCATATGGTGGACCGTTATCTCGAAACCACCTCCCATCTCGGCATTGCCAATGACCAGAAAGGACTCGACCATTTTATCCCCGAACGAGACGAGGTCAATATTGCCGATTACTTTCCCCAACTAGCAGGCAAATCCTACATTGCCTTTGTCATCGGCGGTCAACATTTTACCAAGCGACTCCC
Organism: Chitinophagales bacterium; assembly: GCA_020631035.1. Lineage (GTDB taxonomy): Bacteria > Bacteroidota > Bacteroidia > Chitinophagales > UBA2359 > JAHDGP01. The sequence continues at coordinate 4,917 of JAHDIA010000278.1, forward strand.
CCTCAATAAAATTACCTCTATTTGCAAAAAACTTCCATTGCCTGTTGTGCTTATAGGCGGCATAGACGAAGAGTTGGTAGGGGAATCTGTTGTATCTGAAGTTACCCGTCACAATCCCATTTTCAATGCCTGTGGGAAGTTGCGCCTCAACCAATCTGCCTCTGTTGTCAAGCAAGCCGAGTGGGTGGTCACCCACGATACAGGTTTGATGCATATGGCGACAGCTTTCGGCAAAAAGATCATTGCGATTTGGGGCAACACCATTCCCGAATTTGGGATGTATCCTTACCCTAAAAACGGGGAGCAATTCCGCAAAAACGTCGAAGTCAAGGGCTTGGATTGTCGTCCTTGCTCCAAGATTGGTTATGCACAGTGTCCCAAGGGGCATTTCAACTGTATGAACCAGATCAAGGAGGCAGATATTTTGGAGTGTTTTGAGGGTGTGGAGTATAGTCGTCGGTGATGGGGAGGGGTAATGGCTAATTGGTTAATTATGTGATTGGTTGACTAGGTAAGTAGGACGAACTCAATTGCCGAATCAACCTAATAACTCAATCAACCTAATCAACCTAATAACTCAATCAACTCAATTGCTCAATCAACTCAATCAACGAATCAACCTAATTCCTCAATCAACTTAATTCCCAAAATAAGTACGGAACGCTTGGTCCTCCGAACCGTCATTTGTCCCTGCTGTACGCTTGTACTTACTCCTTCGCTAGTCCATTCGCCATAGTCGTGGCTAGTCTTCCTAGCGTCAGCCGTTGCCACTCCTTGTCTCATAGGGCTATCGAAAGTAGCAGGTATCGCTGCCATCAGGCGTATTGGGGGGAGGTTTTGGGTGAGAGATAGCTTTATTAAATCAAAGAAGAGCTTCAAATACTTCTCTCTCAAACTGAAGATAAAGGACTTTATAGTTGTCTATATAGTCAAATATATCTTGATATAAATTTCCTAATACTGGTTTTAGAGATTTTAAGTCTTCTTGCTGTATGGTTCCATCATTATCAGAAAATAGTTCAATAATGCTTGTCAGTAAATTTTTATACGTATTGGGGTATTTAATTTTTAGATGATCAAAATCAAGTGGAATAGCAAAGGCAGTATCTTGAGTATAATAGTATTGAAGAATATAAGCTAATAAGTCATTATGTTCTAGCATTTCTAAATAACCTTTCTCTATATGAATTGATATAATCTCTTCTTGTTGGAGTAATTGAGCGGTATGTTTTATCAAACTATCTGAGAACTCATTTTGTTGTGGGCTTTCTTTTAGTAATTTTAAAGTGTTGGAAATAATACATAAAAGCTGAGTAGCATAAGAATGTAGATTAAATTCAGAATCATTTTGTTTGGAGTATATAACAATCAGTGTCGTTTTTTCTATTATTTTTTTCAAGTAAGGTAAATTAGAACTGTACCAATATACTCCATCATTTAGTAAAATATCAATAATAAATATGGGGATTTCATTAGGAAAGTCAAAATTATCAAAAAGATAATCCCAATAATAATCTTGGAAAAATGGAAAATCATCCTCTAACAAAAATGGGATAGCGTAATATTTAATGAAATCATATTGACTAGCATTTTGCATTAGCTGATCTATAAAGAATTTTTTGTCGTATGCAAAACTCGGAATGTTTATAATAGAGTTGATGATTGTATTGCCTTTATTTTCTTTATCATTAATGACAGCAATCATGTCTTTTTCTATGTAAAAAGAATGATTAAGGTTTAATGTGTTAAAAATCAGTGCATTTAAATCGTCTCTGTATTTGAGTAATCCATATTTGCCATTCCTAGTATTTTTAATTCCACTTATTGTGCTATTAAATTCATTCCAATCAAAATTTTCTTGAATTCTACTTAACCTATTTTTAATGTATTTTTCAAATTCTTGTTTATGCTCAATTTCAAAAATCATTTGACTATCTACTCTGTAGGTAAACTCTAATAGGATAGCCCAGATAGCTTGGGTATTTAAATGCTTAATTCCATAAATAATTAATTCAGAGGTGTTTTGTAGTTCTTTACTTGCGATATAATGAGACTGAAGTGCTTTGTCTAAGTATAAGTATATAGCCTTTTTAATTAAAGAAATATCCACAGATGTTTGGGTGTAGCCTATTTTAAAAAGGCTTACTGCCAAGTTTGTCAATTCTAGAGGGAAACTTGATGGATGGGTTTCTGCATTTTGGTAATCCTTGTCTGTGTTTAAATCATCTTTAATAAAACCATCCTCTTCCTCACTGATAATATTAAAGTTAAGATCTTCAAATTCATAAATTGAATGGTAAGATTCTGAAATAGTAACTAATTTCTCACAAGACTTAATATTCTCAACAAACTCTTTAAATATTTCTTCTGAAGACTGCACTTTGGCTATTAATCTAGATATATCACTCAATGCATCAGTAGCAATATCTTGCGTAAGTGCTAAAATTCTATTGCGATAGCTTAATAATTCTTGTTTGGGAGCTCTTACGATTATTTGATAAGTTATAAATGAAATATTATTTATTTCAATTTGATGTTCATTTAAAGAACTAATTATGTTAAAAACAAAATCATTATCTCCTTTTACCTCTGACATTTCTTTTTCTAATATTTTCGATTGATTATGTAAAAACTCAATTGTTGAAAGACTTGCCTCAATGAATGGTGGGTATGAAGTTATATTTGTTAATGTGGAAATATCAAGTAAGGTATATACTGTAATCGTCCCTTCCATTTTTTTATGATTTACTTCTTTTAGGGAATGCATTTTTTCGCATAATAACATGGTTCGTGCAATTTTAACTGTTTTTCAGG
>JAHDIA010000279.1 GCA_020631035.1 Chitinophagales bacterium
GAAGTTACGACGGCTGAGGTACGAAGACAAGGAACGACCATACTGAACTGCCCAGCGAGCTGCTAAGTAAAAGCGTACAGCAGGGAGTCGACTTGCAAACGAAGCCAAGGCGTTCCGTTCGTTTAAACACAAAAAAACAGCATCTTAAATGGCCAATTTAGGATGCTGTTTTAGTATTCTTTGTTCTTTTAGTTATCTGTATTAACTTCTTGACGGATACAGACCTTCCAAAGCAATGATAAAATTGATGCATTGGTAAGGCTGGCGGTTTTCATGTGGTAAATTGCCGTCGCCTGTACCCAATACCCCAGCATTGTTGGCAGCAGTACCTGGAGCAGCATTAAACAATTTATTTGCAGTAGCTGATGCAAAGTACTTATGTGTAGAAGAGTAAGGCTGACTATTGCCATCTTTTACCGCTACATAGGAATCATCATGAGGCATATTGCGCTCACTGAGTTGTACACTTTCCACTCCTCCCTTTTGTCCTATGTTGTAATCTGACAAACCTGGTCCATTGCCTGCATGTACAGGGACCCTACCACGTAGGTCAGGTAAGCCAAAAGTTGTTCGCCCATCTCCTCCATAAGTAACTCCTAATATAGAGAAAAGCGCACTGTGTGAATTGATGTCCAATAATTGTCCATTACAAAATGCCCAGCCTCTAGGGGCAAAATTTCCCCCAAACATCATAACTTGACCAATGAATGGTTCCATAATTTTTAGTTTTAGCCAGAATTGTGTAGGCAACAGAATCCTGCTTGATACAATTCTTGTATCAACGAATGAAGCAATAAAACTTTTAAGAAGTTGTATTATTTACATGTCAGCATGGTTTTTTAGTTGTTTACACAAGTCCTTAGTTAAATAAATGTGTTAGTTAAAAAAGTACTTTTAAGCAAGATAAGAAAAAAACAGTATAAAAGAAAACTATGTATAAAAAAATTATCAAATTGTTAAAGCCCAAATTGTCATGTTCTTTATTTTTCAATAAAAAATTATCTATTTAGCCCACCTTCTTACTTTTTTGTCGTTATTAGTTTTGTAAGATTAGATCAAAGACTATGATAAGAAAAATACTGTATTTATTATGCTGTCTGAGCAGCTTGAGTTTGCTTGGGCAAGATCATACTTTTAGTGGTTATATAGAAGATGCTGAAAGTGGTGAAAAACTGATAGGAGCCACCATTTATGTAGCAGATAAGGAAATAGGAACCGTCAGCAATACCTATGGTTTTTTTAGCTTGACCCTACCTGCCTCCACCTACAAAGTTCAATTTTCCTATATTGGTTACCAAAGCCAAGAATTTGAGATTCAACTCGACAAAGATTTGCAAGAGAACATCCGTTTGCAATCTACTTTAACCTTAAAAGAAGTAGAAATCATAGGAGAAACAGCTGAGCAAATTCAGGAAGAAACCCAAATGAGTACCATAGATGTACCAGTAGAACAAATCAAGGCACTCCCTGCTTTTATGGGAGAGGTAGACATTTTAAAAACCATACAACTCTTACCAGGGGTACAGTCTGGTAGCGAAGGCAACTCAGGCATTTATGTCCGAGGAGGCGGTCCAGACCAAAATTTGATTTTACTGGACGGTGTACCTGTCTACAATGTCTCCCACCTATTTGGCTTTTTCTCTGTCTTCAATGCCGATGCCATCAAAAATGTAGAATTGATTAAGGGTGGTTTTCCTGCCCGTTATGGTGGTCGCTTGTCCTCTGTTTTAAACATCAGTATGAAGGAAGGCAACAACAAGGAGTTTCACGGCGAAGGTTCTATAGGTTTGGTTGCCTCTAAACTAACACTAGAAGGGCCCATCATCAAAGACAAGACCTCTTTCATCATTTCGGGTAGACGCACCTATATTGATTTGTTGGCACGTCCACTTATCAAAAGTGAAGGCAGTGACTCTTATTCTGAAACCTATAATGACATTACCTATACCAATGAAGAATCTGCCAATGCTGGATATTACTTTTACGACTTAAATGCCAAAATCAACCACAAACTAGGTGAAAAAGATCGCTTGTACTTGAGTGTATATACAGGACGAGACAAAGGCTTTTTTGAAGAAGAATACACCAGTGAAAACAATCACATATCGGACCCCAATATATATGGTATGTATTATGACAAAACAGATTTCAGCTTATCTTGGGGAAATTTTATTGGTGCCTTGCGTTGGAATCATGAATTTAGCAATAAATTATTCGCCAATACCACACTCACTTATTCCAGATACGATTTTACAACAGGGAGTTCTTATGAAAGTGAGAATGAATTTTCAGATTATCAATACGATAACAATGGCAATCAAGTCGTTTTTTCTGATAAATATAATGACAGTGGTCTATTTGAATATGTCTCAGATATTAGAGACATTGGAGCAAAGATAGATTTTGATTATGTACCGAATCCCAAACATTACATCAAATTTGGCTACAATGGGATGTTGCACCGTTTTCGTCCAGGTATTTTATCCTTATCCGAGACAAGTCAAAACGATGACTACGAAATCAACCTCAACTCAAATGATGTAAATGCTGTAGAAATGTACATCTATGGAGAAGATGATTTCAAAGTCAGTCCTCGTTTCAAAATGAACATTGGTTTACATGCCTCAATGTTCTCGGTTCGAGATACCAGCTATTTTTCCTTGCAACCTCGTTTTTCTGGTCGCTTTCTATTAACCGACCAAACCTCTGTCAAAGCCTCTTATGCCAATATGACTCAATACCTCCACCTATTGACCAATTCGAGCTTGACCTTACCAACTGATTTATGGGTGTCTCCTACAGACATCATTGGTCCACAGCGTTCGTGGCAAGTAGCTTTGGGTGTTGCCCACAATCTCAACAGTCAATTTGAAGTGAGTTTGGAGGGCTACTATAAAGAAATGGACGATTTGATTTCGTATAAAGAAGGAACCAGTTTTGTCTTGATAGGAGATACTTGGGAAGATAAGGTAACAGTGGGCAAGGGCAAATCTTATGGTCTGGAGTTTTTTATACAAAAAAAGAAAGGCAAAACCACGGGTTGGTTGGGTTACACCTTATCTTGGACTACCCGACAGTTTCCAGGTGGCTTGCATCCTGTTATTCCCAACTGGGAATATGCCCCCATCAACTTTGGCAATGAGTATCCTTACAAATACGACAGACGCCATGACATCAGTTTGACCATTTCCCACAAATTCAATGACAGAATAGATATGGGGATTGTTTGGGTATATGGAACAGGCAATGCCATTACACTTTCAGAATCCCAATACATTGATGCCGACTCCTTCAATCCTTTATATAGTATGTATGGTTTTTATGCCAACAACATTCAACAGTATGGTGAAAAAAACTCTGTGCGAATGGCTGCTTACCACCGCTTGGACATAGGTCTCAACATACATACCAATCCCAAATGGGGCGAAGGGACTTGGTCTTTTGGTGCTTACAATGTATACAATCGTAAAAATCCATTTTTTATCTATACCGACAATGAATTTGACCCTGAGGCACAACAATCCAAAACTGTATTCAAACAGGTTAGCTTGTTCCCAATTATTCCGTCCATAAGTTATGCATTTAAGTTTTAACTTTCCTTCAAATAGACAAAACAATAAAAATGAACAATTTAATATATAGATGTATTTTCTTACTTTCCACAATTACTGCCCTCTTTTTATCTTCTTGTGAACAAGTAGTAGAATTGGACATCCCAGAACATGTACCTAGCTTGGTGGTCAATTGTGTTTTTCATCCAGATAGTAGTTTATGGGCAAGTGTATCTGTAAGTCAGGGCATTGAATTTGCTGCTGACGACACCAAACACTTGTCGGGTGTCAATCTTGGTATCTATGAAAACGATCAACTAGTGGGTACTTTTACTGAAACATTTCTAGCTGTTGAGGATTACAACGATTTTGGGATACCAATCACTACAGAGGTCCCTTATTATGTTTCTGATTTCAAATCTACCCTTGGCAAAACCTATACTTTAAAAGCTGACTTAGCTGGTTACGAAAGTGTAGAAGCCAAAACAACAGTTCCACTATCCCCCAATATCACCAATATTGATCTTCAGAGTCTACAAATTAGCAATGCCAATGCTGAATATACCAATGAATTCATATTGGACGGCACCTTACGTTTTGACATCAATGATCCAGTAGATCAAAAAAACTACTATGAAATAGCCCTTTATGAAACCAGAGTAGACTCTATATTTAGTGTAAAATATGGTATTGACACCATTATTGGCAATGACACCCTATGGGATTATAGCGATTATGAAGTTATTTTTCAAGACCTAAGAAGCTTCTCCAACCCAATCTATTTTTCTTTGCTCAATAGCTCCGAGCTAGAAGATATATTTAATGACGGTAGCAGTGAACGGGTATTGACAGACATTACATTTGATGGTCAAAACCATACCTTGAGCCTAAAAATAGAAAATGAGTACATCTATGTAGCGAACAACTCTCCCAACATAGAATTGGTCATAAAGCACCTTTCTCCAGACTATTACAATTATTATACTTCTAGAGAATTACAAAACAACAATGAGGATAATTTCGTTAGTGAGCCTGTTTTTGTCTACAACAATATCGAAAATGGTTATGGGATATTTGCTGCTTACTACTCACAAGTTTATCCAATAGATTTGGAATAGTAAAACATCTTGTAAGCGTGTTTGTTGTTTTTCTTATATTTGTAAAAAAGTAAACACACACAATATGAGTCAAAGCAATCAGTCGTATGATGTTGTCATTGTAGGCGCAGGGCTTTCGGGAATTGGAGCTGCTTATCATATCCAAGAAAAATGCCCCAAACATACTTTTACTTTGTTTGAAGCACGTTCCAACATTGGCGGTACTTGGGATTTGTTCAAATATCCTGGCATTCGTTCAGATTCTGATATGTATACCTTTGGCTTTTCCTTTAATCCTTGGAAAGATCCGCAAGCTATAGCCGATGGACCTGCCATTCTAAAATACATCAACGAAACAGCAGACAAATTTGGCATTCGAGAAAAAATACAGTTCAACAACAAGGTGGTCAATGCCGATTGGTTTTCTAGCAAAAAGAAATGGATTTTACAGGTGCAAAACACCCAAAGCAATACCATAGAAACGGTTGAATGCAATTTCTTGTTTATGTGCAGTGGCTACTACAATTATGCAAAAGGCCATGAACCTCAATTTCCGAACAGCGAGTCTTTTGAAGGCACCATTATGCACCCTCAAAAATGGGATACCAATTATGACTATAGCAAGCAAAAAGTAGTCATCATTGGCAGTGGAGCGACCGCAGTTACCCTCTTGCCCGAAATGTCTAAAAAAGCAAGTGCTGTTACGATGTTGCAACGCTCTCCTACTTACATAATGAACTTACCAAGGGAAGATGCCATCGCCAATTTTACCAAAAAAATAATGCCTGCCAAATGGGCACATGGTTTGGCTCGTTGGAAAAATATTTTATTTGGACTCGCATTTTATCAAGCTGCTCGTAAGTGGCCTGGCTCTATCAAAAATTTGCTCAAAAAACAAGTCAAAAAATCACTCGGAGACCATTACGAAGACCAACATTTTGATCCCAAATACAATCCTTGGGACCAACGTCTTTGCCTCATTCCCGACAATGATATGTTTGAAGCTTTAAAAGATGAAGATGTCAACATTGTCACCGATACCATCAAAGAGTTTACCCCCCAAGGCATACAACTCAATTCGGGCAAACACTTGGATGCCGACTTGATTGTTACCGCCACAGGCTTACAAATTCAGTTATTTGGAGGAATGAAAATATCTGTTGATGGGGTTGAAGGCGATACCTCCACTACCCATGCTTACAAAGGGGTGATGTTTAGCGATGTTCCCAACTTTGCCGTGGCTCTCGGTTACACCAATGCTTCTTGGACACTCAAATGTGATCTAAACTGCCACTTTGTGACCAAGGTTCTCAACCATATGAAAGAAAACAATTACAGCGTTTGCACCCCAAAGTTTGATCACAATAATTTAGAGACAGAAAGACTATTGGACTTTGATGCAGGTTATGTATTAAGAGCCGAAAAGGTACTGCCCAAGCAGGGTTCAAAAGCTCCTTGGAAGGTGTATCAAAATTATATCAAGGATTTGTTTTCGCTCAAATATGGCAAGGTAGTTGATGAATATTTAGAGTACAATTCTTAATTTCACCTTTTATTACATCTTAAAAACAAAACATCATGTTAAAGCAAATTTTATTAGGAGAACTAAAACACGAAGCCGAAAATACCAGAAAATTATTCAATGCCGTCCCTGATGATGTATTGGAATACAAGCCCAATAATTTTAAGGGACAGTACTGTCAACCAAGATGTGTTCGATTTGGCTACTTACAAATACGACAAAGGAGACATCAGCAATATGGACGCCATCAGAGCTAAGTTGGAAGAAAACATTACCAATGCCCTAGCCAATTTGGAAGCTTGCCCAGAAGAGAAATTGATGCAGATGTGGTCTATGAAAAATGGCGAACAAGAATTGATGCCCCCTATGCCAAGAGCACAGGTCATTCGTGGTTTTTTGATGAATCATTTGTACCATCACAGAGGAGAGGTCATTGCTTATTTGAGAGCCAATGGAAAGCCCGTTCCAGGTTTGTATGGTGCGTCTTATGAAGAACGTACAGCGATGATGCAAGCACAACAATCATAAGTCTTAAAATAGAAAAGCACCTAAGCTTGTCGAAGGAATTTTTAAATTTAAATCTTCTGCATAAGGGATAGTAGTGGACGACTGAAAGGAGTGTGCGCAGCACGGAGCAAAGCGAACCCACGAATAGCCCGACCCGAAGGGATATGCCCAAATAATCATAATTGTGCGTTGTAAATTATGATTTATAAATTGGGCAGTCTGCTATGCTAACTCACAACTTACAATTCATAATTTTTTATGGTGCAACGCCATTGACTCCGTGGCTGCGTTCGCCTGCGGTTCGGCGTTCCAATTAACCAACGCATATTTTATACTTCGTACAAGCGTTCATCCGCCCGCTCATCCGACGCTTCATTTATACTTATTTTACTATTTTTGCACTACAAACAAATTGCCATACAATGAAGATCAAACAAACAGCCGAGCAAATTTTGGGAAGAGCTTTAAAAGAAAGTGAGGGCATTCCTATAGAAGAAATTGAAGCCATCAGTCAAAAATTAAAGCTCACCATTCCACCTGCATTGCAAGAATACTACAATTGTGTAGGCAATATTTCTTTGTTTATGGACGATTACCAACATGTCGCCCAAATCAATGAATTATTCGTCAATGATGGAAAATTGGTTTTTATGGAAGAAAATCAAGGAGTCGTTTATTGGTCAGTAGATTTAGAAGATAAAGAAACGGTATACCAGACCGTCGAACAAAAGTTTGACAAAGCAGTAGAATGGTATGCCGAAGAATTTAAACTCGAAGCGTTTTTAATTTTAAATTTATATTATCAATGTTTGATGTCGGATAATTTTGCCCACGAAGCCATAGAAGGAGGATTTGAGTTCTGCCTACAACTAGAAGTTGAAATTGCAAAAGAAAATCCTAAAACAATGAAATACCTCAACAACTTAGCACCTGAATGGACAGAAGTTATCCGAGGAAACGACATTGCCATTTTTTGGAAAGAAGACAGTATTATGTCTTATTTACTACTGGACAAAAGTAGAAAAAGTGATTCAAAATTAATATATTAGAGTT
>JAHDIA010000280.1 GCA_020631035.1 Chitinophagales bacterium
ACTTTGTTTATCCTATCAATTACTTATGAATCAAACCACTAGTTCTTTCTTTTACTTTTAATATGCGTCGGATGAGCGGATGGATAAAGCCTTGGTGCGCAGTATAAAATATGCGTTGGTTAACCAGAGTGAGCGTAGCCTAGAACCAATGACGTTGCACAAAAATAATTGTGAATTGTAAGTTGTGAATTGTGAATTGGCTATCCATTTTTTGTTCATTGTTGATTGGGTGATTCGATAAAAATTTAATCTAATAACAGAATCAAGCCAATACACATAATTACAAAAATGGTGCAAGGGTGCGTCTTTCAGGGCTGCATGCATTCTGGTTACCCCCCGTATCAAGTATGGGGCAGGCTGTGCATGTTTTGGGCTGCGTACAAGGGGACTTCTTCCCGCTCGTCCTGCGCTTCACCCTCAAAAAGGTAATGATTGTCTTAAAAAGATGTGAGGCATTTTGGAAATGCCAGGCATCAATGAATAGAACTGATTATTAATCTCTTAATGGCAATTCGATGAAGAAGGTGGTGCCTTGCCCAACTTTGGTTTCAAACCAGATTCGGCCTCCTGCATTTTCGATGATGTTTTTGGAGATGGCAAGTCCTAGTCCCATTCCCCCACCTTTGGAAGTAAAGTTGGGGACGAATATTTTTTCTCTTTGTTCGTCGGTGATGCCTTTGCCAGTGTCGGTAAACGAAATGATGACTTTAGGTCCTTTTTTCTTCACCTGAACCGTCAATATTTTGCTAGGCGATTCCTCCATTGCTTCTAAGGCATTTTTGACAATGTTGAGGAAGACTCTATTGAGCTGGGTACGATCGGTATATACAAAGGCATCGTCTTGAGAGAAAGATTTGACAATTTTTACGTCGTCTCCATTCTCTTCATACAAGCTCAACATATTGGAGAGCATTTCATTGAGTTCGATGTACTCTTCTTGCGGTTTGGGCATTTGAGCAAAGGAAGAAAACTCATTGGCAATCTTGGTCAAGTGTTCAATTTGTTCAATGAGTGTTTTAGAGACCTTAGAGGTCAATTCATTGAGACGTGGGTGATTTTCCATTTGCGCCCTTTGTAGGTGTTGAATGCTCAATTTCATAGGCGTCAAAGGATTCTTAATTTCATGTGCCACCTGTTTTGCCATTTCTTGCCAAGCGTATTCCCGCTCTGCCTGTGCTAACATTTTGACACTGTTCTCCAATTCGCCGATGGCTCTGTTGTATTGATTGACCAGTGCACCAATTTCGTCATTGTCGGGCCAATCCAAACGTTCATTTGTTCCTCCTAGACGAATCTGACGAATTTTTTCCCCAATCAAATCGAGTGAGCGGGTTACGGAGTTGGACAAAATAACCCCAGCGACTACTGCCAGTAGCATAATGAGGACGTATACATTGAACAAGACCACTAAGAAATTAGAAATGTCTACCTCTACATTTTTGTCGGTTGCAAAATAAGGAACGTGGATGTAACCAATGGGATCACCTTGATCGTCTCTTGCCGTTGCATAAGCTGCAAGATAAGTCAAACTACCAATGTACTCTTCTTGAGTTACTTGTCTTTGGAAATTGCGTTGCAATTCCATATAAGCATTGGCATCCATTCGTTTAGAGACCACTCCTTTGTCAAATAATATTGGTAGAGAGGAAGCCACCAATTTACCATTCAAATCATAGAAACTCACATCTATGTTGTGAATTTCAGAAATGTCTTTGACAACTTTTACCACATTCGGTCGATAATTGCTATCATCGAGCATATTCCACTCATACTCAAAGGCTGACAGTACAGACTTTTGAATTCTTTGAAGCTGTTTTCTCTGATCAGATTCAGAACGATTGGTAAAATAAATTACTGTGATCAATCCAATGGTCAATAAGGACACAAATACAATGATGACCAAAAGTGTATTGATGCGTTTTCTGAGTGAAGAGAAAAGCAAGTCTTTTAGTTTTTCTTTGTCTCTCGAATCGACCAAATAAGCTCTAAAAACAAAATACAAGAGTACAAAAAGAATCAAAAAGATAAACAAATAAGAAAAAAGCGAAAAGCTTTCCAAGATGGTTTTTTCCTTTTTGGAAATAATGACCGATTTGTAATTGTTTGCTCCCTTTAATTCACTTAGATCTGCATTGTAAGTGAGGTGTGAGTAGTTGTCTAAATTAAAAAACTTATACTTATCTGAGGTTTTGTACAAAATGTTTCGGACCTCAGGATAATTGTATTCCCCTACAACTGTACGCAAGGTATCCTTTTCGTAAATGGCATAGGTATAATCTTCGACATAAGCAGGCGAACGGTATTTATCTGGAATGACTAGTTCGGGATATACAGTCTCTTGTGTTTCATTTTCTTTTAATTCTATGAATACATATCCACTTTTGTTATTCGATTTGGGGTCAGAAATGCGCAATTTGGCAATATAACTAAAGCCTCCTTGTGGATTCTCAATAGAATGCAAAAAGGCATTTTTGGTCTTGAGTCCCAAACGATTGATACGGTCATCAAAATAGTCTTTAGTGTACACATTTTTTGCTCTAAAAGACTGTCCATCATTTTCAAAAACGTGAATATCTATGTCAAACTTAGAGAAATACTCTGTAAAATATTTGGCTTTGATTCTTTTCTTTAATTCACTTGCTGGCAAATAAGGCGTACTCAAATGCGTTTTGATGATTCTATCAAACATCAAATTAAAGCCAATTTCATCCAATAACAATTCAGCTGTAATATTCTCTTGTTTGATGAGTTCTTTTGCCAATTCAATTCTTCTATCTTTTTCTCTTTGTGCAACGGTTGTATTGACAAAGATGGAAACAAAAAAGGAAAAGAAGAATATCCAAATAAGGATATAAATAACCGTTAATTTCCCCCTTTCTGCTCGATAGAACTGTGGTGTTAATAGTGTAAACAGGAATATCCATACAATCACTATGTAGGTAATTAGGGTAATTTTGATGGATATGTGCAATACTGTAAATGCAATAATGAGCAGCAAAGCGATTTTGAAACGGTCTTGCCAAGTAAGTCCCAAATTGCCTGCTACAATGACCAATCGTCTACAAATCAACAATAAGGTATACAAACCCAAAAAGATGATTACAAAACTGGCAACAGTATCTTGTTGTACCAAGTCTACAATGCTAAAAGATGCATCAGAAAAATACACCACATTGTAGATAAGATTACAAACGACCCAAGACAAAAACATTACTACCGCTACTATAGCGGTATATACCCATTGTCTGCGGCCATATTCAACAGGAAATGGAATGCGTAGAGGGACTTTTTGGACCAAAAAGAAAACAGCAATGTATACAAAAATAATGGTGACCAATAAATCACCAAGTGAGCCAAAATACAGTCCATTGTCTCCCAATTCAAAGAGCTTTAAGCTTCTTATATTGGGTGGGAGTCGGAATATATACATCAGTAGCCGCAAGCATATCAAACTGGTTGCCAATAGAATGAATCCCTGACCAGGATTACCTGCTATTGCCAAATCCAAAGCATAACTATACAACAAAATTACCCCAAGGATAATACAAAGCCCTATCAATATAAAAATGGCGATTTTGTTGGCATCCCAGCCCTTATCGGTATCAATGTACACATATAAGGAAGAGGACAAGCCTTTGAGCTTCCAGGTATCCAATCTTGCTTTGGTGCTAAAATTAAGGTTGGTGGGAATGGCAAGTGCATTGTTTTTCTGATTTTGTAGGTATTTGTTGGCGTAATCTCCATAATCTGTCTTCAACAAATACAGTCCTACAACATCGACTGCTTTCTCGCCCGATCTTTTTGGGGTTTTGATAATCATATAATAACCGTTTTTCAAACGGTCATAGCTGACCCCATAATCGTATTTATTCAATTCTGAACGAGTTAGCTCTGCCTTGTTTCTATTCCAAAAAAGAATGTCTTTTGAATCAAACACCAATAGAGAAAAGGGAATGTCTTTCAATTCTTCAAAATCCTCATAATCAAATTCATTGGAGACGACTTTGTTGACAACATCCTTATTGACAAAGCTATAAAAATTGTAGCTTGATTCTTCGAGTTGCTTCTCTAAGTTCTTGACAACCAGTGGAAAGCGTTCAAAACTATTGGATAGGTGTTGAAATACCGCAGACATTGCCAATAAGACAACTGTCAGCAATAAAAGGTAGACCCTATTTTTCTTTATCCAATCCAATTCAAATTAATTGTAAAGCTTTCTAAATCAGCTCACTATGTCCTTTGGTCCAAAGAGTAGCAAAGTACATATTTGTGAGAATACACCCACTTATCATACCAAAAATTTATTAGGAATACCTCCTCCTATTTTTTGGTATAATATTAAAATGTTGTTTAGGTATTGTACCCATATCCATTCATTCCAATATTATTTTCAAAGTGTTCCTAAATACATCTATCGAAGGGATAATAGTGAAATAGGTCACTGGCCGTAAAAGGTAAATGATTTTGTTCAGTGAGTAATATTTGTGGCGCATTTGTAATTACGTGCAAAATTACTCAAAAAAAGATTAGTTCGGTTCGGTTGGATTTATGATTTTTTACGAGAAAAAGCGTTAAAAGTTTGCTATTTATCAGATAGTTGCAAGTATGAAAAACTTATTACAAGCATAAAATACTCTATATTTGACCTCAAATACTTTTTATATGCGCATTTTTTTTAAATCTTTTGTATTACTTACTACTCTTATTTTTTTATATATGTCTTCTTTAAATGCTCAATCAATAGATTATGACAAAAATTTTGATGCTTTTAAGGACATATTTCTTCAAAAATACTGGAAGCTTTTACCACTTAAAGCAACTTACAATGGATACCATAAGCACGACGACTTATTGCCAGTCCTCACTCCTGCTACTCTAAAACTGATGAATGAGGAGCTAAAAAAACTGGAATATTTGCTACAAAAAAACAATCTTGACCAACTGTCACCCAATAATAAGACCGACTACTATCTTATTCAAGGTGTCATCAACTCTTCTATTTGGTACAATACCCATTACAAAGCCCATCAATGGAATCCAAGTAAATACAATTTGGCAGGGGTATTTGACAAAATAGTCAATAGTGAACAAACGGACCAACACAAACTTAATGCGCTCTTGTCTAAGTTAGCCAAATTACCAGCCTATTATAAAGCTGCTCAGAAAAACCTCCAAACCCCCACTATTGAACATACCCAACTCGCCATTCAACAACTGAGTGGTGGTTTGAATGTCTATGAAAAAAAAGTTGCCCCTTTGCTCAAAAAACACGCTTGGAAATCGGATAAAATTCGCTCTAAAAAGAAAGGAGAGAAAATATACCAAAATGGTGTCAAGGCTGTCAAAGAGTTTATCTCTTGGTTGGAAAACAGTCTTTTACCCCAATTACAAAAAAATCCTGAAAAAGCCAGAAGCTTTAGGCTTGGTCCAGAATTATACCAAGAAAAATTTGATTTGGACATTGTCAGTCAATACACTGTAGACGAAATATTTGAAAAAGGCTTAGCAGAAAAAGACAGCATTCATCAGAAGATGAAAAAACTGACCCAAAAATTGTGGTCCAAATATTTTGACACTGCCCTCGACCAAGCAATCACACTTAAAGATGTGCGTAGTCTCATCGAAAAAATATCAGAAAAGCATGTAAAAAGAGAGGAGTTTGTCGATGCCATCAAAGCACAAATCCCAGAGCTCGAAGCTTTTGTCAAAGAAAAAGATTTGTTGTATCTCGACCCAGCCAAACCTCTAAAAGTCAGAGAAACCCCTGCTTATATGCGTGGGGTGGCTGGTGCGTCTATTTCGGCCCCTGGCCCTTATGAAACCCATCGCCCTACTTATTATAACGTCAGCCCATTGGACAACTATACAGAGGCTGAAAGCGAAAGTTACTTACGAGAATACAACCATTATATTTTACAAATTCTCAACATACATGAAGCTGTTCCTGGTCATTACACTCAGTTGGTCTATGCCAACAAATCGCCTAGTATCATCAAAAGTTTGTTTGGCAATACGACTATGATCGAAGGTTGGGCTTGTTATGTCGAACGTATGATGCTTGAAGAAGGCTATGGAGACGGTGACACCAAAGACGAGATGTGGTTGATGTATTACAAATGGAATTTACGAGAATTGTGCAATGCACTCATTGATATGGGGGTACATACCAAAAACTGGAGCAAGGAGCAAGTAATGGATTTGCTGTATAAAGAAGCTTTTCAAGAAAAAACGGAGGCTGAAGGCAAATGGCGTCGGGTGCAACTGACCCAAGTACAACTGTGCAGCTACTATACTGGATTGACCGAAATTTATGAGTTGCGAGAAAACATTAAAAAAGAAAAAGAATACTTTGATTTAAAATTATTTCATAGCAAATTTTTAAATTTTGGTAGTGCCCCTGTTAAATACATCAAAGAATTGATGCAATAAATTCAACAATTGATCAAAATGAACTGGAATAAAACAAGTCTACTCTTTTTATTAATGATGCTATCTGGCTTTTGGAGCTGTAGAAACGCCTCTAGCGATGCCAATACCGCCAATGGAACAGATAGCAATGCAAAAAAGGTATTTAGATACAATCAAGCTTCATCTATCAATTCACTTGACCCCGCTTTTTCTAAAGATCAGGCGACTATGTGGATTGCCAATCAAATTTTTAATGGCTTGGTGCAGGTTGACAAAGACCTAAAGATATTGCCTGCCATTGCCAAAAGTTGGGAGGTAAGCGAAGATGGCAAGGTATTTACGTTTCACCTGAGAGATGACGTCTATTTTCACGAACACGAATTGTTTACCACTAAAGAAGAACGCCAATTAACGGCCGAGGATGTGGTCTATAGTTTTCAACGCATCATTGACCCTTCAGTTGCCTCTCCTGGTGCTTGGATTTTCAACGATAAGATAGAAGGAAAAGAGGCTTTTAAGGCATTGGACAAACATACCTTTCAATTGACCCTCAACAAAGCCTTTAGACCCGTATTGGGTATTTTGTCGATGCAATATTGTTCCATTGTCCCAAAAAAAATCGTAGAACATTATGGCAAAGATTTTAGAGCCAATGCCATCGGTTCTGGTCCTTTTCAGTTGAAGCATTGGAAAGAGGGAGATGTCTTGATTTTAGAAAAAAACAAAGACTATTGGGAAAGCAATACACTTGGTCAACAACTGCCCAAACTAGATGGTGTTAAGGTCACTTTTAGTGAAAACAAACAAACCGCTTATCTCGACTTTATGGCTGGCAAACTCGATTTTATGTCGGGAATTGACCCTTCGTTTAAAGATGATTTGTTGAGCAAGGATGGAACATTAAAAGGAGATTTAAAAGATAAAATTGTCCTAGAAAAATCGCCTTATCTCAATACCGAATACCTCGGTTTTTTGATGGACGAAAAAAAGAATCCAGCCCTCAAAGACAAGCGTATTCGCCAAGCCATCAATTATGGTTTTGATCGGGCAAAGATGATTCGTTTTTTGCGCAACAATGTGGGTTCTCCCGCAACGGCTGGTTTTGTTCCCAAGGGACTTCCTTCATTTAATGCTCAGGCGGTCAAGGGATTTAGCTACAAACCTAACAAGGCACGAGCACTGCTCAAAGAAGCGGGTTATGGTCCCAACAATCCACTTCCTGAAATCTTGTTGGAAACGACCAACTCGTATATTGATCTATGTACTTTTATCCAAAAACAATTGCAAGAACTC
>JAHDIA010000281.1 GCA_020631035.1 Chitinophagales bacterium
TCAATTTAAAGCTCATTTTGCGCTTAATAGCAGAGCTATTGAGCAAAAAATAGCTACAAAATTGGCACAAAAGGCGCATTTTTTAGCTGATTTTGAAAATCTAAACATACTCTAATTCAGCTCTTACCAATTTGGCTGCTACACCAGCGACAGTCTTGGTAATCGCTTTTTTCTCTTTCTTCTCCAAAGGCTTTAAAATAGACCCATAATCTTTTCCAAAATCCATTAGAATGTCCTTGGTAAACAAGCCTATTACTTTGCTCAAATCTGATTTGTCAACAGCAACAGGACCAATTTTACTCAATACATTGTTCAATCTATTGACTGTGACATAGGTCAAAATGGCTTCTTGCAGTTTAAGCACTTGCTCCGAAAGCGGCTCATCTTCTTTGATGATCTTGTGAAATTTCTTATTCTCTGACCATTTTTCATTCTTGTTCTTCAAAATAATACGAGAACCGTTGTTGAAGTGGGCGGTTTTCAAGGGTCGAATGATGACACCTTCGCACTTATTGGGACTTAGTTCTGGTAAGCCCAAAGTTTTGGGAACCAAAGAATCAAATTCGTCAGGGTATTTTAGACATTCCTCTATACTTCCCTCAAACAAAGTGTGGGCATACAACAAATCGTTTGCCTCAAACAAAGCATTGACTTCATCGACATCCAAATATTTCTCTTGATTGAGCAAAATGTCGAAGGCATAAAAATGATTAGAAGGACTGTAATAAATTCCTTTTTGTACCATTTGTGCTTTGGCATCTTTGGCTACATCAGGGTGGGGGTATTGCCCACCAATCAGCTCGCCAAAAATTGTCATCTGTCGCATATCATTGTAGCGATTTTTTAACGTTCGCCAAATCTGTATCAGTTGAGGTTTTATTGCTTCCAGAATCACCTCGTAATTGTGAAAGGCTTCATCTGTAGGAATCATACCCATACGCTTGGCTGCGCTAAAGTTAAGACCATCTGTTGTACAGTAGCTCAAATTGGCACCATGCACTTTTTCTTGAACGACATAAGGAACATCCCAGAAACCGTGCCATTGAATCTTCTCAAGGAATTTTGTTCTATAGGCATTTTCTATAGAATTGTACTTCTTAAACATTGTGTTTGCAGTGTTACTGTATTTAAAAGTTAGAGAATTTAATTACATAAACATCCAACTTAAATTGCATTTATATAGTTCCAATCTACTAAACAATTGTGTTTTTTGATTAGCGTGGCGTATGGGGATGGATAAGTGTGCTGGTAGGACAAAACATAAAAAGTAAACCAGACAAAACTTTCCTGAAACGGGGAGAGTTGCCCAAAAAAATAAGCTAACTTTACCCCCCTAAAAATGACCAAAAAACTGCCAATTCTCGAAGACCAAGAATACCCACCCAAAATAGAATATGCACTATTGGGTGTATTTATGTTGTGCTTTGCATTGATAGGCATCTTTTCTATTCATTTACCCTTCTTTTGGGACAATGTCTTACTCAGTTCTCAATTTGCCCATCATTTTTACGAAAATGGATTTAGTAATCTAATATTGGCGAAAGAAATTGACTGCGGGCATCCGCCTTTCTTTGGCTACTATATTGCACTAGCTTGGAAACTATTTGGCTATTCTCTCACTACAGCACACCTAGCCATGTTGCCTTTTTTGTGGCTCATTGCTTATAGCCTTTTTTATATAGTAAAGTACTTTGTAAAACAAAGTTTTATAGTGTTTTGCTTGACGATGATTTTAGTCGAACCTTCCTTAATGGGACAAGCCACGATGGTCAGCAATGATGTGGTATTAACGGCAGCATTTCTCTGGGGCTGGTATGCCATTTTGTACAACAAAAAACATTGGATCATTCCAGCCACTTTGTTGATGACAGCGGTCAATATTCGGGGTGCCTTGATGGTGTTCATTTTATTTGCCATTGGACAAGTACATTATTTGTGGCAAAACAAGCAAGCCAACAAAGCCATTGATTTCAAATTGATGTTTACTTTCCTATTGTATTTTTTACCTTCCTTTGGATTGTTTCTTGCTTGGAATGGATTTCATTATAGTCAAACAGGCTGGGCATTGGCAGGACAAAGTGCAGAATGGGCAGAACACTACGAAAAAGCCAATTTAAAACAGATGGTCTGGAATGGGGCAGTCATTGGCAAAAACATGCTGGACTTTGGGCGGGTATTTGTGTGGCTAGGCATCGTCATTTTACTTTTTTTTAATTATAAGTTGAAATTACTTTCTAGTACAAAGTTAATCGCTTTGCTTCTTACTTTATGTACCTCCACACTGATATTTACCTTGGTAGTTATTGGAGGAACCAATCCCATTGGACACCGTTACCTCATTGTATTCTACTTAATGGCAATATTGATTTTTTTCACTTTGTTAAAGGACAATAAGTTTTCAAAAATAGTTCTAGGATTGGTTACAGTCGGTTTGCTGAGTGGCAATTTTTGGGTCTATCCCGATCACATAGCACAAGGGTGGGACTCAACCTTAGGACACATTCCTTACTTCAAATTAAGGGAGAAAATGTATGAGTATATAGCGTCTGAAAACATTCCTACCAATCAAATAGGAGCTGGTTTTACGATGTACAAAGCATCCAAATACATCGACTTGCAAGACCGAAATGATGCAATTGGCAATAAAAATGATGGTTTGGACAAATATCAGTACATTTTTTACAGTAATGTGATAAACAATTTTTCCGATGAAGAGTTGAAAGACTTAGATTTAAAGTGGGATTTGAAGAAGGAATTTTCCCAATCTGGAGTGTCTGTCAAGCTTTTTGAGCGGCAAGCAGACAGATAAGACTTAAAATTCGTGAAATGTGACCACTTCCCAGTTTATAAACTTAAATTTGGAACTCTTTTAACAAAACCAATCATACAAAACCAAAAAATAAGCACCCTATAAGGGTTTGTATTAAACTCATCAATCAATGAAGAAATTATTTACAGTATTTATTATCTGCTTATTTCTCTACTTTCCCCTAACAACATACGGACAACTCAATCTAGAAATTGCCAGTCAAGTTCAATTTGAAGGCAATGACTATGGCAATGATATTTGGGGATATGTAGATGAAGAAGGTAGAGAATATGCTATTTTAGGGCGTGGATATGGGACCTCTGTTTATGATGTAACCGACCCAGCAGCACCAGAAGAACTCTATAGTGTGTCAGGGGCCAATTCCACTTGGAGAGATGCAAAAGTCTATAACAATTATGCCTACATAGTAGACGATCAAGCAGGGCAGGGAATGCTCATCATTAATTTAGAAAATGCCCCTGAAGCTTTTGAACATAAGTTTTGGTATGGGTGGCCCGAATGCAATGGTGAACACCGAGCGCACAATATCTGGATAGACGAAAATGGTTTTGCCTATCTGTTTGGAGCTTCTTGTATCTTTTTTGATCCGAATACAGGTATAGAGGAATTTGATTACGGAATGATTATCCTAGACCTTAAAACAGATGATCCTTTTAATCCTGAGGTGGTTGGTGTCTATGACAGCTATGTACACGATGGTTTTGTAAGAGGGGATACGGCTTGGTTGTCTCAAGTATTTGATGGCAAATTGGTAGTAGCCGATGTTTCAGATAAAGCCAATATTGTTCAATTAGGTGAAACCAATACTTCAAGCAATTTTACCCACAACTGTTGGGTATCTGATGACAACAAATATGTCTACACCACAGACGAAGTATCAAATGGCTTTATAGATGCCTACGATGTTTCGGATGTAACAGATATTCAGTTTTTGGACAAAATACAATCTAGCCCTGGAAGTGGTGTCATTCCGCACAATACTTTTGTGGTAGGAGATTTCTTGGTTACGTCTTATTATACAGATGGAGTAACCATACACGATGCCAAGTTTCCCGACCATCTTGTGGAGGTGGGGAACTTTGATACCTCTCCCAATTTTATTGGTAGTGGTTTCAATGGTTGCTGGGGAGTTTATCCCTATTTGCCTTCTGGAAACATTTTGGCTTCTGATATTGAGGAAGGTTTGTTGGTTTTAAGACCTACTTATGAATACTCAGCCCGTCTATTGGTTAATGTACATACCAATGGCATCCCATTGCCGAACATTACTGTCAAGCTAGGTAGTGAAGAGGGTACAACTAATTTTTTAGGTCAATACAAATATGCTCAATTAGAAGAAGAAACAGTTACTGTTGAAATCATTTCAGATCAATTTGACAGTCAAACATTGACTGGTGTTGAACTCATCAAAGGAGAACGGACTGTTTTGGATGTGGAACTAGTGGGAGTTGAAACCTTTATTGCCAATATCAATGTGGTAGATGAAAACAACAATCCTGTACCCAGTGCCACAGTCATCTATCAAACTGAAGATACAGAAGGAGAAATACTTACCAATGAAAATGGAATTGCTCAATTTACAACTTTCGATTTTGAAGGGGAGCAAATCAATGTCATTGCTGGAGCTTGGGGCTATCAAGCAACAGGACTTGCTACAACAGACCTCAATGGAGCCAACAATACATTGACTGTTCAAATTGAAAGTGGCTACTATGATGATTTTTTCTTTGATTATGCTTGGACAGTTGAAGGAGATGCACAATCTGGAATTTGGGAAAGAGGGGAGCCTTTTGGTACAGACTTTTTTGGTTTGCCATTCAATCCCGAATTTGATGTCGCTGGCGATATTGGCGATCAGTGCTATGTAACAGGGAATGCTTCAACGAGTAGTGCGGGAGCAGACGACGTAGATGATGGCTATACTCGATTGACTTCTCCACCAATGGATTTGACAGGAATGGAAAATATTACCATTAGCTACCACAGATGGTTTGCTAATGACGGCGGTCAAGGCAGTCCACCCAATGACCAATTGGATGTCTATCTAAGCAATGGCAGCGAAACCGTTAAAATAGATTCGGTTGGTTCGTTGTTTTCTAGTTCAAATGAATTAAATACTTGGATATTCAAAGAAATTGAAATTGATGGACTCATTGAACTCACTAGCAATATGACTGTTTCATTTGAAACCAGCGATTTACCCGATTCGGGTCACTTGGTAGATGCCGCCTTGGATCAATTTAAAGTGGAGGCTAGTGAGGCAAGTGTTGTAGACAACAACAGCAAAGAAAACCTAGAACAATTGAGCCACGTTCCCTTTGTACAAGCCGACAATGGAAGCGACATTTGGGGATATGTTGATGAAAATGGAAGGGAGTATGCCATCTTTGGTAGAAGATATGGGACAACCATTTATGATGTGACCAATCCCGATGCTCCAGAAGAATTGTATGTCATTCCTGGTGGAAGCTCTACTTGGAGAGACATCAAAATTTACAACGACCACGCTTATGTTGTAGACGATCAAGCAGGGGAGGGACTACTCATCATCAATCTTGAAAATGCCCCTGAATCTTTTGAACACGAATATTGGTACGGATGGCCCGAATGCAATTCTAACCACCAAGCGCACAATATCTGGATAGACGAAAATGGATTTGCCTATCTTTTTGGTGCTTCTTGTAATTTTGTAGATAATGGCAATGACGAAAGTTTTGAATATGGTATGTTGGTTTTAGATCTTAATATGGAAGAACCTACCAATCCTGTAGTAGTCGGACAGTATGACGAATATGTACACGATGGTTTTGTAAGAGGAGATACGGCTTGGTTGTCTCAAGTCTTTGATGGTGAATTGGTCATAGCCGATGTAAGTGATAAAGCCAATATTGCCAAGATGGGTGCCATTACCACTTCTGGTAGTTTTACCCACAATTGTTGGGTATCCGATGACAATAAATATGTGTATACTACCGATGAAATATCAAGTGGATTTATAGATGCTTATGATGCATCTGACCCAAGTGATATACAATTCTTAGACAAAGTACAATCTAGCCCAGGCGAGAATGTGATTCCTCACAACACTTTCGTATATGGCGATTTCTTAATAACCTCCTATTATGCTGATGGGGCAACCATACACGATGCCAAATTCCCTGACCAATTGGTTGAGGTTGGACATTATGATACTTCTCCCAATTTTTCAGGTTCAGGTTTTGTGGGCTGTTGGGGGGTTTATCCCTACTTGCCCTCTGGAAACATTCTGGCATCCGATATGCAAGAAGGTTTGTATGTACTAAGACCGACTTATGACTATGCTGCAAGAGTATTGGTCAATGTGCATAGTGGAGGCATCCCCATCCCCAATGTCAATGTTCAGTTTGGTGACTTGGCTACAACAGCAACCAACTTCTTAGGGCAGGCCAAATATGGACAACTAGAAGAAGATGTCATAGATGTCTTTGTCGACTCGCCTCAATTTGGAAGTGCCAGTGTCGAAAATGTAGCTTTAATCAAAGGAGAAAGAACGGTAGTTGATATCGAACTGGATGCTGTTCCAACCTTTATGGTAAACGTCAATGTAGTAGATGAGAATGACAATCCAATTTCTAATGTCCAAGTGGGTTACAATGCTTTTGATTTAGAAGGAAATTTACTTACTGATGAAAATGGCTCGGCTCAATTTACCACCTTTGACTTTGAAGAAAATCAATTCTTCTTTGTAGCAGGTGCTTGGGGATATAGAACAGCTACAACATCCTCTACAGAACTAAATACGGATAACAACGAAATCACCATTCAACTCGAAAGAGGATACTATGATGATTTTTACCTTGATTTTGAATGGGAAGTTTCTGGTGATGCAGCCGAAGGTGCTTGGGAAAAAGGAGAACCCAATGGAACAGATGCGTTTGGTATCAACCTCAATCCCGAATTTGATGTAGAGGGAGACATTGGAGACGAATGTTATGTAACAGGAAATACAGCCAATACCAATCCTGGAGGTGATGATGTAGACGATGGGTATACCAAATTAAGTTCGCCAGTATTTGATTTAAGCAATGCTGAAGAGGTCAGTATTCATTACCATCGTTGGTTTGCCAACATACAAGGAAATGCGATTCCTAATGATACCCTCAACATCTTCTTAGACAATGGAATCGAAATTGTTAAAATTGATTCGGTTGTTCCAATGATTACACCAGTCGAAGACTATTTTACTTGGATAAGCAAAGAAATTGATCCAGAAGGAATCATTGAATACACCGAAAATATGCGCATCCACTTTGAAGCGAGTGACCTTGAAGAGTCTGGCAATATCGTGGAGGCGGGCGTTGATTTGTTTGAGGTACGTGGAATCTTTAATGATCCACCAGATACCACCAGTACAAGCATCGAAAGCTTACAAGCCCTCAATATCAAGACCAGCCCCAACCCATTCAAAGACCAAGTCAACATCCAATTAGATGAACTAGACTACAATGGCAAAACAATGGTCTTAGAAATATACGACATCACAGGCAAACGCATCTACCAAAAAGATGTAAATACCGATGTGATGAGCATCAATACCGAGCAATGGGCACCCAATATGTACTTCTACCAAATCAAAGAAGATAGACAAGTCCTTGCTTCAGGTAAACTGCTTAAACAATGATTTAAATCTTAAATAACAAATTAAAAAAAAGGCTTTGCAATATTGCAAAGCCTTTTTTTATGGGGAAAATACTAACTTACAATTCAGAATTTATAACTCACAATTAATGTAAGTACGGAACGCCCAATCCCTTCGTTTGCAAAGTGTCTCCCTGCTGTCCGTTTGTACTTACTAGCTCACGCCACTGTTCAGCAAGGTCATTCCTAGTCTT
>JAHDIA010000282.1:0-5472 GCA_020631035.1 Chitinophagales bacterium
GTCCCCGCTATCCGCTTTTACTCCTCGTATTGGGCGAATGCAATTCGCCCCTACTTGCGGGGTAGCCGCTTCTATCGGGCGTAGTTTATTTTGTGTTGTGCTTCGTTTTTTCGCTTTTTTTCTCTTTTTTTCTTGGTGTTTCGTGGAGACATCCCGCAGGCGGGCTTGTCTTTTCTTGGTGTTTTGTGGAGACAAGGCATGCCTTGTCTCTACGGGGATTATTCGCCTGTCCAGATGGGTTGGCGTTTTTCTTTGAATGCTTTGATGCCTTCTTGGGCGTCTTTGGTTTGTATGGTTTTTTGTAGCATCTCAAATAGGTATTTTTGTTGGGCAGAGCTTTCTTGTATGTGGTCGAAGGCTTCGAGTCCCAGACGAATGGCTGAGGGGGAATTGGCTTTGAGATCGCTTAACAATGTTTGGACAATTTCGTTGATGTTGTCTTTGTTGGCTAGGTGGGTGACCAAGCCGTAATCTGCTGCTTTGTCAAGGCTGAGGTTGTAGCCTCGAATGCACCAGTCAATGACCTTGCGTGGAGGCATTACTCGCATTAGGCTTTCCATTACCTGAAAAGGGTAGAGTCCTCGTTTGACTTCTGGTAAACCCAATTTGATGTGGTCGAGTGCTACTACATAGGTACAGCCTGCCAAAAACAAAAATCCACCTGCATAGACATCTCCTTCGACTTTGGCAATGACGGGTTTGTAGACTTTGTTGAAGAGTTCGGCAATTAGGATTTCGTTTTCGGGTTTGGGGATGCTGGAATCAAACTCTCCAATTATACCCATAAAGGCTTTGAGGTCGGCTCCTGCACAAAAGACATTGCCTTTGGCTTGAAGAACGACTGCCCAGATTTGTTTGTTGAAGTGGGCGTATTGTAGGGCAAATGCCAATTCGTTGACCATGTGTGGATGAATGGCATTCTTTTTGGCTTCACGATCTAGGGTAAGGTATAATACATGTTCTTCTTCATTTATTGCTATAAAGGCGAATTTTTCTTGGTGTATGTTGTTGACCTGTTCTTGGGTATAAATATTCATATTTTATGTTGCTTGATTGGCATTTTGTGTTGATTTGAGTTTTAAAAGCAAAAATCCTGCTTCGACATTGGTGTCTTCTTGGGTGAAAATTTCTTCTACTATTCCATCTTCTGTAGCAGAGATGGTGTTTTCCATTTTCATAGAAGAGAGAACAATCAAGCCATCACCTGCTTTTACTGCTTGACCAGCTTCGACCAAAATTTTGACAATTTGAGAAGGCATTGGAGCTTCGTAAGCTCCTTGGATTTTTTCAGCTTCTTTGATGGGGAAACGTTCTTTTTGTACCAAGTGAATATTGCCAATGTTTTCGTTGTGAATGAAATAATCTGTTCCATTTTTCACAACTGTAAATTTATGTTGAATCCCATCTATTTCCAAACGAATTTGGTTTTCTTCTGCTTGGATGAGTTGTACATTGTATTCCGCTTCTCCAATGAGACAATGAAAGTTGTTTTGTAGGAATCTATATTTGATTGTTTGTTCTGATTCATTGACTTTGTAGGCTTCCTGTTGGTAGTTGTTGAAATTGTTGCGCCAGCCTGAGGGAATGGAACGTAGTAGGGTGCGTTTTTGTTCTCTTTGATTCCAATCGTATAGACAAGCTGCCAAGATAATTAAATTACTGGCATTGTTTTGTTGTGCTTTTAAGTCGTCTAGATTGATTTTGTTTTGGATAAAGTGGGTGTTGTAGTTCCCAGGCAAGAAGTCAGGATGTTGGACAAGGTGTAGCAAAAATGCTTGATTGGTGGTCATTCCCAAGCAGACCAAGTTGCGGAGTACATATTGCATTTTTCGTAGTGCCGCTTGTCGACTATTGTCCCAGACAATGAGTTTGGCAATCATTGGGTCGTAATAAATAGAAATTTCAGAACCCGATTGTATGGCGGTTTCGACCCTTAGCCCCTCTACTTGGGGAATGTCGAATTGATGGATGCTTCCTGTGACGGGTAAAAAGTCATTGTTGGCATCTTCGGCATAGAGGCGGCATTCGATGGCATAGCCTGCGCCTTTGACTTCTTCTTGGGTAATGGACAAAGGCAAACCCATTGCCGATTCGATTTGCATTTGTACCAAATCTAGTCCTGTGATTTCTTCGGTAACAGGATGCTCAACTTGTAGGCGAGTGTTGACTTCGAGAAAGTAAAAGTCTTGGTTTGTATCGTCAAATATGAATTCGACGGTTCCCGCATTGTCGTAATTGAGTGCCTTTGCTGCATTGACAGCGGCTTCGCCCATTTGAGTTCTCAATTCTTCGGTTAGGATGGGGGAGGGGCTTTCTTCAATGACTTTTTGGTAACGTCTTTGGATAGAGCATTCTCTTTCGAGTATGTGGATGGCGTTTCCGTGTTTGTCTCCAAATATTTGAAATTCGATGTGGCGACCTGAGGCAATGTATTTTTCTACTATGAGTTCGTCGTCTCCAAAGGCGTTTTGGGATTCTCTTTTGGCTGCTTCAATGGCTGCTTCAATTTCGTCTTCTTTGTGGACAATGCGCATACCTTTTCCACCACCACCAGCCGTTGCTTTGAGCAATACTGGAAAGCCAATGGCCTTTGCTTCTTTTTTGAGTGTGTCAGCGCTTTGATCGCTTCCTTGATAGCCTGGAACGGTGGGTACTTTGTGTTGCTGCATCAAAGTTTTTGCTTTGGACTTAGAACCCATTTGTTCGATGGCGTTGGCATTGGGGCCAATGAATAGGATGTTTTCTTTTTCGCATCTTCTGGCAAAGCTTACATTTTCGGACAAAAATCCATAGCCTGGATGGATGGCGTCGGCTCCTACTTTTTTGGCGGTTGCAATGATTTTGTCTTGGTTGAGGTAGGAGGCATTTGGGCTGCTCTCTCCTATGAATACTGCTGTGTCTGCTTCTGCGACAAATGGGGCGTTTCGGTCTGCTTCTGAGAATACTGCTACGCTTTTGATGCCCATTTTTTTGCAGGAGCGGATGATACGGGAGGCGATTTCTCCACGATTTGCAATTAGGAGTGTTAGGAGCGAGGGGCGAGGGGCGAGGGGCGAGTTTTTGATATTATTCATTGATAAAATATTTTTTATTCACTGATTTTATGTAACTATTGACCATTCTTCGAATTTCTACAACTTCGTTTCGGATTGCTTGAGATTTTTGGGTATCTATAAATTCTAAATCTTCAGATAGAAATAATTGTGTTTCCACTTCACATAATGAGCCAAGTGCAATATATAAAAAGCGAATGAAATCTTTTGGATGTTTTCTTCCACAGCCTTCTGCAATATTGGATGGAACAGAAACAGAAGCTCGACACAACTGATTTGTCAAACCAAATTTTTCTTCAGTTGGGAATGAAGTGGTAATTTGGTATATAGTTTTTACTAATTTTCGGCTTCGTTGCCATATTAATAAAGATTGAAAGTTTTTTATCATACTTTTTTATTAAAGTCAATTCTTGAAATTCGCACCTCGCACCTGAAAAAATTACATCCTCCAAACACCATAAGCATTGGCACCTTTGATGGGTTGGTTGTAGACGATGGCGAGGGTGAAGCCGAGGTAGTTGCGGGTTTCGCGTGGGTCGAGGAGGCCGTCGTCCCAGAGTTCGGAGGTGGAGTACCAGGCAGAGGACTTTTTGTCGGCTTCGGCGATGAGCATGGCTTTGAGCATTTCGCCTTGTTTTTCGTCGTAGGGAATGCCTTGTTTTTTGGCGGAGCCACGTTGGATGATTTCCATGACACCTGCGAGTTGTTCGGGGCCCATGACGCCTACTTTGGAGTTGGGGTAGGCGAAAAGGAATCGAGGGTGGTAGGAGCGACCATTCATGCCATAGTTGCCTGCTCCATAGGAAGAACCAATCATAAGGGTAATGTGGGGAACTTCGCTGTTGGAAACGGCATTGATGAGTTTTGCGCCATTTTTGATGATGCCACCTTCTTCGTAGGCTTTACCGACCATATAGCCTGTGGTGTTGTGCATGAAGATGAGGGGGATGTTGTTTTTATTGGAGAGCTGAATGAATTGTGCGCCTTTGTTGGCAGATTCGGAAAAAATGACGCCATTGTTGGCGAGGATGCCTACGGGATAGCCGTGGATTTTGGTCCAAGCTGTGATGAGGGTGTTGCCGTATTCTGCTTTGAATTCGGAGAAGCGGGAGCCGTCGCTGATGCGTGCAATGAGTTCACGGGCATCGAAAGGAGTTTTGATGTTGGGGGGGACGACGCCTAGGATTTCTTCGGGTGGGTAGAGTGGAGGTTCTATGGGTTCTGTAGGGACAAGATGTGCTTGGGTGACATTGACAAATTGCATAAGTTCTCTGGCGATGCGGATGCCATCGAATTCGTCTTCGGCGAGGTAGTCGGATACGCCAGAGATGCGGCTGTGCATTTCGGCTCCGCCAAGTTCTTCGTCGGTGGATTCTTCGTTGGTGGCCATTTTGACGAGTGGGGGACCAGCTAGGAATACTTTTGCCGCCTTTTTTTGGAAAATGGAAAAGTCTGACATTCCTGGAACATAGGCACCTCCTGCGGTGGCATTGCCAAAGACGATGGATATGGTGGTGAGTCCTGCTTTGGAGCGTTGGGTGATTTGTCGAAAGGCTTCGCCACCATAGTTGAAAATTTTGTCTTGATCGGGGAGGTTGGCTCCTCCGCTTTCGACCAGGTTGATGGTGGGGAGTTTGTTTTCGAGGGCAATTTCTCCAATGCGTAGGGCTTTAAAACTGGTTGCATAATCGACAGAGCCGCCTTTGCGGGTTCCGACATTGGAATTGACCATACAGAGTTTGCCTTGTACCAATCCGATGCCTGAAACATTGGTACCACCTGCGCCAAATCCGCCTTTGCGTTCTAGCCCAGCCATTGGGAGGAGTTCCAGGAAAGGACTGTCTTTGTCGAGGACGAGTTCGAGGCGTTCACGGGCGAGCATTTTCCCTCTTTTTCGAGCCCGTTCGATGTGTTTGTCTTT
Source organism: Chitinophagales bacterium (assembly GCA_020631035.1). GTDB lineage: Bacteria > Bacteroidota > Bacteroidia > Chitinophagales > UBA2359 > JAHDGP01. The sequence continues at coordinate 4,975 of JAHDIA010000282.1, forward strand.
GCCTTGGAAGCGGCTTTCTTCGAAGTGTTTGTTGAGCTTGTCTATGAGTTTGAGCATACCAGCTTGGTTGTCTTTGAATTGCTGGCTGTTGGGATTTATTTTGGATTTGAAAATTTGCATATATGGTGTTTGAAAATTTGCTTCAAAAGTAAGAACTTGTCTGAAAACCCCTTGCTGGTCTGCGACTTCGTCTTTTTGGCTAGGGATTTCCGAAATGTCGGACCACCGAGGTGTCGGCCAGTTACAAAAATACTCATTATGCGCTGCATAACTCCGTTTTTTGTGCCTTATTCTAGCCAAAAATACTTCCGTCTCGACTTCAGGATAGGTTTTCAGACAGGTTCTAAGAATATTTTTGGGCTTTAAGTTGCAAACTTAAAGCATCATTGTTTTGGCTTTAAGTTGCAAACTTAAAGCATCATTGTGCAAACTTAAAGCATCGTTGCAAACTTAAAGCATCGTTGCAAACTTAAAGCATCGTTGCAAACTTAAAGCATC
>JAHDIA010000282.1:5572-7681 GCA_020631035.1 Chitinophagales bacterium
GTTGCAAACTTAAAGCATTGTTGCAAACTTAAAGCATCGTTGCAAACTTAAAACATCAGTGAGCGTTCCAAATACGCCTGATGGAAATGATTACCCCACAGTGGGTTCGGCAGGCTCACCTAGCTTTGGGGTTTATGGTAAGCTTGAGCATATTGTAGGATTCTTTGATTTTTGGGCTGAACGTTTTATTGAGCCTGTCGAAACCAGCGAGGAGTAAAAATGGACAGCAGGGACTCGACATCGTTTGAAAGATGGGCGTTCCGTTCTAATTATTCAAATTAGCCAGATTGTATTCTGTAAATGAGGAACTTAAAATGTTATTGAGATTGAATATTTGTTCAAATTTGCAACTTATTATTTAAACGTTACTTATTTTTTGTATTTTTACGAAAATGGACTTTTGATGCATTTTTGTGGAAAAATTTGATAGAATAAGTTAAATATATACATTATTATGAGAAAAAATTTACTAGTACTAAGCTTGCTATTGGTAAGTGGATTGGTTTCGGCACAAAGAGGAACTTATATTTCAGATACGCTCAGAGGCAGTTATACTCCTGAGGAAATTATTGAGGTATATGAGAGTTTGGGGCTTACAGATGATTTGATTGGTGTGTTGCCGCCTACTCATCCTGTGGAATTGTATAAGTTGGTGTATGAGACAGTTGATGCTTTTGGTGATCCTGTCAATGCATCGGGGCTTGTTGGTATTCCTTTGGATTATGATTGTCCATTGGCAGTAGTGAGTTACAGTCATGGTACAACTCGTAATACCGATCAGTCTGAAATGGAAGGAGGTGAGTGGTTTATTAGTTTGCCATTGGCATCAGATGGATTTATTTCAATGTTGCCCGATTATTTGGGATATGGAGAAAGCAAGTGTACTGCTTTTCACGGTTACAATATGAACAAACCTTTGGCAAGAGATATTGCCGATATGCACCGTGCCATTAGAGGCTTTGCAGCAGCAAAGGGTTTGGAATTGTCAGGAGAAAACTTTTTGACTGGTTATTCTGAGGGAGGATATGCGGCGATGGCTGCGACCAAAGAAATTCAGGACAATTTGTGGGATGAGATTCAAGTGACTGCTTCGGCTCCTTTGAGTGGTGCTTATGTGGTTTATCCGATTACTAGAGATTTTATCATTAGCCCAGAGTCGCTCAATTCTGGTAATTTATCTTACATTATTTACTCTTATAACAATATTTACAATTTGTTGGGTGACTTGAGTGAGGCAATTGTGGCTCCTTACGATACTTTGATTCCTTATATTTGGAATGAGTGTAATCCTCAGAGTGCTGCTGGTTTGCCAGATACAGCATTTACAATGGTCAATCTTGACTATATGAATGATGTGTTGACAGACGAATTTCACATTTTAAATGTTATTTTGAGAGAAAACAATATTTACGATTGGACACCTCGTATGCCGATTAGAATGTACCATTGTTCGGAGGATGAACAAGTGCCTTGGCAAAATGCGGTTGCTGCTGCTGAAAAAATGCGTGCCAATGGTTCGACTTGTATAGAGGAATTTAGTTTGGGACCACTCAGCCACAACGGTTGTGCGCCACTTGCCTTGTTGAATACCAAAAGTTGGTTTGAGAGTTTGAGAGTGCCTTGTGGGGTGACACCAGAGGTTCCCAACTGTTTGTTGACTCAGATTGATACAGTGGAGGTTATTGTTACTGATACAATAGTTGTGAATGATACGATAGTTGTCAATGATACTATTTACATCAATACAGGTGTGGAGGATTTGGCTGCCAATGGATTTGAGATAGAATTGTTGGGCAATCCTGTGGGAGATAAGTTGCGTTTTAATGTATTGAATCAAACGGGTGAGGCTGAAGTTAGTGTACGTGTTTTTGCTTTGAATGGTCAATTGTTGTTCGAGGAGCAAATGATGATAGGTGCTGAAGCAATGGTTCAAAATGATGTTAGCCGTTTGGGGGCTGGTATGTATTTGTTACAATGCCAACTGGCAAATGGTGTGTCGAAAACAGTGCGTTTTGTGAAATAAAAACCGAAATTTGCGAAATAAAACCAAAAAATGGCACTACGATAAAAAGTATGGGTAAAAGTTAAAAATACTTTATTTTAGCAAAA